>DQCG01000383.1 GCA_003533825.1 Phycisphaerales bacterium | reverse complement strand
CGGCAGGGGAAACGCCGTCGTTAATAATCGCCGCGAATTGCTTTTCTATGCCAGGAGGATTCCGAATCCAATCTGCCAGGAGCTGGTCAAAGGCATCGAATACACATGCGATGTATATGTCGATTTCGGCATGAAAGTCCGCTGCGTCGTTCCGAGAAAACGCATCGAGGTCAGGGCGGGCGAGGTGAGCAAGGGACAGGTGGCGAAAAACCGCCGTATTATGAACGAAGCCGTCACGCTGGTCGAAAAACTCGGGGCCGGCCCGGGCGTCATTACCCTCCAGTTGTTTCTCACCGGCGACGACAAGCTCAAATACATCGAGATAAATCCCCGCTTCGGGGGCGGCGCTCCGCTCTCGATTAAGGCCGGAGCAGACTTCCCCAAATGGATCCTACAGGAGCTGACCGGCGGAAAACCGAACATCCGTTTCGACGGCTTCAAGGACGGCTTAATTATGCTCCGCTACGACAGCGAAGTCTGGCTGGGCGCATCACAATAGTCAATTACAGGGTGACTGTCAGGTATTCCGTATCCGCGGCGAATCGCATCGCTCCCTCGTAGGCGGCTGGGATAAGCAGGCAATCGCCGGCACGAAATTCCACGAGGCTCCCCTGCGCCCCCAGAATTGTGCCGTAGCCAGACATTATTATCAGCGTCTTCATCCCCCCGGGCGAGAGCAGCAGCTCGCAGCTCCTGCTCTGATGGCCTTTGTCGACCGTAAAATATTCGCATTCGACCAGCCGGCCCATCGTCGTCATCGGCAGCTCGTCGGCGGTCTGGTCGAAATGAATGCTCTGAAGCGCCTGCTCGATGTGCAGCTCTCTCGCCTTTCCGGCGTCGTCCAGCCGGTTCCAGTCGAATACCCGGTACGTCGTATCCGACGGCGTCTGAATCTCGGCTATCAGCAGGCCCGGCCCGACCGCATGGGCCGTCCCGGCCGGTAGAAAATGGCACTGGCCAGCCTCGACCGGCACCTTGACCAGCATATCGGCAACCGTACCATCGTCTATCGCCGCGGCGAACTGCTCTTTGGTCACTCCCTTTTTCAGACCCTTGTAAATTACCGCATCCTCCTCGGCGGAGATTATATACCAGCACTCGGTCTTCGGCTCGCCGACGCCCATCCGCCGGCACGTATCCGGGTCCGGATGAACCTGCACGCTCAGAACGTCATCGGCGTCCAGCAGCTTGATCAGCAGCGGGAACGGGAGTCTGAAACTCGCATCTCCGGCGATTTCCTTCGGATATTGCTCGATAGCTTCGCGGAGCCTCCGGCCGTCCAACTCGCCGCCGACAATCACGGATTTATCTTCCGGCAGGTCCGCCAGCTCCCAGCTTTCCCCGATCTTCTCGCCCGCCGGCAGCTCCTTGCCGAACACATCCCGCAGCCTCTGCCCGCCCCAGATCCGCTGCTTATAAATCGGCCTGAATTTCAATGGATAAGTTTTCATGCCGCATATTCTAACGGCAAACGGCTGAACCGTCCAACTCAATTCGACCAATTCTTAGGGCGACCGCACAGGAGCGAACTTCTGGATGCGGTGGTTGTGGCTGTCGCTGACATAGACGTTGCCGGAGGTATCCACGGCGATGCCTAAGGGCACATTGAACTGGCCCGGGGCTTCTCCGAACTGCCCCCACTCGGTCAGGAACTTTCCTTCGGCCGTAAACTTCTGAATGCGGTGGTTGTCGCTGTCGGCGACAAAAACAATACCTTCTTTGTCAACCACCACAGCAGCGGGGAAGTGAAACTCGCCATCCCCACTGCCTTCCTTTCCCCACTTTGTCAGGAACTTGCCATTAGAGTCGAATTTCTGGATGCGGCTATTCTGCCTGTCGCAGACTAAAACATTTCCCGATTTGTCCACGGCAATGCCTTCGGGTGTATCGAACTGGCCGTCTCCCATGCCTTTATCACCCCAGCTCTTAATGTATCTGCCTTGGGCGTCGAGTTTGTGAACAGAGTGACTGCTCTGGTCAGTAACGTACATATTGCCCGAACTGTCCACCGCTATTTGAGCCGGCCACCTGGTTTTGCCTTCTGCGATTTTCGACACGTCCCATGTTGTGATGAGTTGACCATCCAAATCGAATTTCTTAATCGAGGGAATACCGAAGTAAATCCAATCGATGTCGGTGCTGTCCACGGCGTAAACCCCACCGGAGTTGTCAACCGCCACGCCCCCGAGTCGAGTGAAGCGATCCTCACATAGCGGAGATTCGATTCGGAACTTTATCACAGGCTTTCCGTCGGCTGAGAGCTTCCATATCGGTACGCCGCCCGGGTACGAGACATATATGTTTCCGGTCTCGTCCATGGTGATGGGGCCGTTTGGAAATTTATCCACTCCCTCCACGTTTTCCGCTGTCCACTTGTGAGCCAATTTGCCTTCGGTGTCAAATCTTCTGATGGAACCGCTGGCATCCGTGACATAGAGACACCCCTCCTGGTCCGCGAAAACACCAAAAACTCTCTCCAGCTTGTCATCAGAAAAACCCTGTTGACAGTAGGCGCTGACCAAGTTACCCTCCGCATCGTATTTCTCGATTTGATTCTCAAACGCATAATAATTGTTTCCTGAAGGATCGACCGCCAGCGTCTCCATATAGTTGGTCCCGCGAGGCCTCATTATATTTCTTGTCCAACTCATCAAGAACTTACCGTTAGCGTCGAACTTCTGCATGCGGTGCGTTTCGCCGCCAAGCTGGTCCCCAACCCACATGTTGCCCGAACCATCTACCTCTATGAAGAACAGACCGGTGAACTGGCCGTCCTCGGTGCCTTCCGTACCCCACTTCGCGAGAAATTCCCCCTCGCTGGTGAATTTCTGCACGCGGTTTTCGTCAGCCACATACACGTTGCCCGAGGGGCCCAAAGCGATGGATGAGGCATACTGGAACTGACCGTCGGCGCTGCCGCTGCTTCCCCACCGAAAAATGAGTTTTCCCTCAGGATTGTACTTTTGCACCTCGGCTTCTCCACAAGCCACGTAGAGGTTGCCGGACGCATCGGTCGCCATACCGTTGATCCCAGTCCAAGTCTGGCCTCCCCACTTGGAAACGAACCGGCCTTCGGAAGTGAACCTTTGGATAAGGCAGTTCTCGGAATCGGCGACAAGTATGTGGCCTGATGAGTCTACAGCAATGTTGCCTGGTCCAACGAATTGGCCATCTCCGGTATCCGCGCATCCCCATTGCGATATCACTTTGCCGGCATTGTCGAGTTTTAGTACGGCGTGTGGCCCCACGCAGGTCACGTAGATATTCGAGTAGGAGTCCAAAGCAATTCCACGCGAGGCGGCCCTTATCTTCATCTTCCACCTGGCCAGGAACTCTCCCTCCGCCGTGAACTTCTGAACGCCATTACTGTCGAGGACGTAAACGTCTCCTGACTTGTCGACGACTATACTATGAGGAAAAGAGAAATCGTCCTCCCCTTGGCCGGGCGATCCCCACTTCATGAGGAACTTACCAGAAGGGTCGAACTTCTGGACACGGTTGTTGACACGGTCAGCGATATAGATGTTGCCTTTCGCATCAAGAGCCATCGCCGCGGGTAGCTGCAACTGCCCGTCACCGCTACCGGCGTCCATCTCCCACTGAGCGATGAATTTCCCGTCCGCCGAATACTTTTCAATCGCGGCGCGCCGGATTCGACGCTCCTTTTTAACGTAATCAACCGCGAAAACGAAGATGTTGCCTCTGTCGTCCTCAGTCACGCCTATCGACAGCTTGACTTTGTCGGCGCCGGGGGCGGTCCTTTCGAATAGCCCAATGAACTGCCCGTACGGAGTGAATTTCTGGATCCGACTGTGGGTATCTGGTCGGTCATTTTCGTCCACGACATAGACGGTTCCTGAACTGCCCACCTTTACGCGGCGTATTTCACTGAACTGCCCGTCTCCCTGGCCGGGGCTTCCCCATTGGGTGATGAATCTGCCTTCGGCGTCGAATTTCTTGACACGGTAATTGCCGCTGTCGCCGACATAGACATTCCCAGTCTGGTCAACTGCGACCCCTCGCGGTTGATAGAAGTGCCATCCCTGAGGGGCCTCCGGCCAGATTTTGACGAGGTGGTACGCTTCTTCTGCCGCAATAGCGCCGGCGAACAATCCGAGCATTGCAAGGACAATCAATACCTTTTTAGGAATCATCTTGGCACCTCTTTCTTCCGGTTCTCAAAAATAACGTCTGTTTATATATCACCCGGCCTGTCAGAACGAGCATTCTGCTGAGCCGGAAGAAATGTCGTTCCTGGCGAAGAATACCGGTCAAAACGTTCTTCTAATTCCCGCATCCGGAAATAAAGGGCGGAAATCGCTTTTTGTTCTTTCTCACGGGCATCTTCGAGCTGCTTCGCCGCCTGAGCTATAGCCAAATCGTGCCGGACGGCAGCCAACTCCTGCCGAGAGGTCTCTAACCGGCCTCTCAGGTTCGAAACCTCTTTGCCCAGCGTGTAACAAGCCAGCCAGGATACAACAAGAAGCAGCAGGCCTGCCAAGCCAGCAACCCATGCAACTCTTGGCAGCCGGAGTAATCGTGGCTGGTGTTTTAATCTATTCTCCCCCCGCAGAGAATCGGCCCGGACAGCTTGCATGAGCTGCTTTTCCGCCGCCTTCGGCAAACCAGGCACAGAGACGGAGACAAACCGCTTTCTGAGCCTGAGCATATCATCGCGAAATGCCCGGCACGCGGGGCAATCTTTCAGATGGGCGTTTGTCAATTCTTCGTCGCTGTCACAGCCTTCATTATCAAAAATAGTCACCAATTTTTTCTGGCATTGTTCACATGAAATCATTTTCCTACCTCACTGTTATCCACCTGCCGGTCTTTGCCGAGAACCTCATCTCTCAAAGGCTCCAGCAGCTTCCGTAATTTTCTGATCGCCTCGACTTTCCTGGAACTGACCGTCCCCACAGGACAGTCGAGAATGTTTGCAATTTGCTTATATGAAAGCTTTTGCTCTTCGCTCAGGATGTACACCATTCGATGTATCTCAGGAAGACTTGCGACCGCCTCGCCAATCGCCAATCCGATCTCATGAGCCATCGCCCGGTGATAACCGTCGTACGAGGCAACCTGCTCCTGTAAACATCCCGGCGTATTGTCCCCGTCGAAGTGCCTCAGAGCAATGCGGGCTTTTCGCCTCTGGTGCTCGTGCAGAAAATGATTCTTGGCGATCTGGAAGATGTACGCCGAGAACTTTCCTGTAGGGGTGTATCCGGCTCGCCCCCTCCAAAGTCTCAGGAATGTCTCCTGTGTGCAGTCTCCGGCCTCTTCGATATTCGGCACCATGTGATAGAAGAAGGTAAAAACACGCCGTTCGTACCGGCCGAATAGCTCCTCGAAAGCAGAAATATCCTGATTCCCCACAGAATTCATCAGTTCTTCATCCGTATAATTAGTCATTGAGTCAATGCGCCCTTGACTTACACATCTGGTCTTTCATCTATGTATAACCGAAAAAAGACATAAAAACTCACTCCTCACGAAATTTTTTTGGAGATTTATCCTTTTCTTACCTTTTGAAGGCATTGCCGGGAAAATATCAGACAGGTAGAGATTAGTTGAAATAATCGCAGATGCCGTCGGCGACGGCCTGGGCGAGGCGGTCCTGAAAGGAAGTTGTTCGCAGCAGGGCGGCTTCGGTGCGGTTGGAGAGGTAGCCTAATTCGACGAGTACGGCCGGGCCGCGCGTTCCCGTCAGGACGTGGTAGCCCGCCGTTTGAACTCCGAAGCTGTTCAGGCCCGTGCCGCCCATCGAACGGGAGATGGCATACGCCGCCCGGCGGGAAGATGACGATGCCACACGTGCTACGTAAATGGTATAACCGCGCCTGGAGCTTTTCGGGAAGGAGTCTGCATGTATGCTCACGAATAAATCCGCATTGAGGTCGTTGGCGATCGCCGCGCGATCTTCGAGTTCGACGAAATAGTCGTCCGTCCTGGTCATTCTGACTCTCAGTCCCTTTTGTTCGAGCAGCCGTGCGACCTCAAGTGCCACTGACAGATTGACGGTTTTTTCGTAAAAACCGAGAACGCTTCTCGCGCCGGGATCCTTGCCGCCGTGTCCGGGGTCGATTACTACGGTCCCCGACATTCTTCGCGGTTTCGGCCGTGTCGTAACGATTCGCAACGCCGAGCGCAAACGCGGGATTAGTGACTTCGACAGGTAGATATGTCCCGCTCTTTTCTCGATGCGGCCGGCTCCACAAATGGACTTCGAATTGACATAAATCTGCCCGCCGCTTATCGTAAAAATCGTCACTGTATTTGCCGAGTTCTTCAGGGTCACATGCGTCGGCTTCGATTCGCTGACTCGCAGCCCCAGAGCCCGGGCAAGGTCGTAAACACCGATGATCTGTTCTGTTGCGGGCGGCTGTTTTTCAACCACGGGGCTGTCGGCGGTCTGCTGGCAGCCTACAATAACCATAGCTGCCGAAGCAGCGAGCACTAATAGTTTTTTTCGATTGCCCATTCCGAAGTTCTTATCGGTATTTCAGGCCGTTATACATTAAACTCTTATTAATTTGCCGATAATAGCGGCGATTATCAATTCGACTCCCAATAGCAGAGCAATAGCCGGACCGATTGAAAAATCGAGATAATACGCGAATAAAAGGCCGGATATCGAAGCCGCTATGGCTGTGATCCAAATAATAATCAACTGTATACCAAGTTGCGAAGCGAAAACAGCGGATATTGTTGCCGGTATAATAAGGTATGCAAATACAAGTACCACACCGCCCATTTGAACGGACAACGTAATAACGATACCAAGCAGGAAATAAAAGATGAAATCCCAGAATATTGCCCTGGCTCCCTTTGGGGGTGTGTGCCGGTAACTCCCGGAGAGGCTCATCAGGGGTTTTCGAACAAGATATAAACAAAGCCCGACTAAAGAGAAAGTAAGCACTCCCAAGAGAACGTCTCGCCCATCTGTCCACAAAAGGCTTCCTGACAGTATGTGCTGAATGTGCAAGTGACCACCCGGTTTCATCCCGACCAGGAACAGAGCCGCCGCCGCAGCGATCGCATAGGAAATACCGATAATCGCCTCAAGAGAGATTTGAACGATACTGGTTCGAGCTACGGCATAAAAAGCCGCCATACCGAAAACGGCTGCCAGCGAACATGCATACGAAAGTACCGAGTTCTCGTGGGCATCGAAGGCAAGATGGGACACAATAGTACCTACCGCGGCTACCTGGGCCAGTGCAATATCAACAAATACGACCTCTCTTTTGAGCACGTGTATACCCAGATACCCCAAAACAAAACTCATCATGAGACATACGAGAAAAGGTAAGCCGACAATTTGAATTAATTGCAGCATTGCCAAGTTCCTTTCTTACCAAACGAAGGCCTTTCGTCTAAGCACGACACGAAGAACCGCCGCACACACAAAAACCAGACCCAAAAACAAAACCAAAGTGGGGCCGTACGGCATATCAAAGAAATACGATGAGCAAAGACCTATCAAACAGGCGGCAAAACCCGCGCTCCAGCCGATAATTACAGCCCCGACCCATTTCCTGGTAAACATGGCCGCTATAGCCGCCGGAATCATGAGAAATGCGTATGCCAGAAGGACTCCTGCAATAGGTACGATTAGCACGGTGATAATACCCTGAGTTGTAAAAAGCAGAAAATCCCAGAACCTTTCGTGACTCATACTCTGTGGATTCTCAGCAAGACCAATGAACTTATGCCTAAACTTATAGTGAAAGAGCAGCAGCAAGATATACGTTACGGCTGTTACACAGACCAGAGGCCAGGTCACCCACAACATGGATCCCGAAAGGGTCTTGGTGACATAGGCTCCTCCGCCGCGGAGTTTGTCTGCCAACAAAAGGCAAGCTACCAGAGTCATCGCATACATGATACCTATAATCGCCTCACGAGGTATTGCCTGACGTTTTGGTTTTATCAAGGCTAACAATGTCGCGCCAACAAGTACAGCCGTCAACGAGGCCGCATACGACTGCATGGTGCCGTATTCTATTCCCAAGCCTATTGCCGCAAGGGCGCCGAACGCCGCCAACTGGTCAAGCACAAGATCCGAGAAGATTAAAGTTCGCCTGATGATGTGCAAACCTATATAGGTATGCAAAACCAACACGACAGCGATTAGTGTGATTTGAACTGAAAAGAATCTTACTGTTTCCACGCTCTTTACCTCTGTGTTTGAATCATGATTTTTTTATCAGGCCTTTCCTCTCCGCCGCCCTTAGGAGTTCTTCCACCCAATAATCGACCAGCTCAAAATAATTATCAATGCCTTCTGTTCCGCCCACATACATCGGGACAATAACCGCTTCGGCATTGGTTCGGGACGCTACAGTTTTGATTTTCTGCTCATCAAAATAATTCGCAGCGAGAATGATCTTTATGTTCCTTTCCCGCATGAGGTTAATTAGACCCGTCACATGTTTGGGCACGGGCGGTATTCCCGGCCGAGGTTCCACGGTTGCCGCTTCATCTAAACCAAAGAGGCTGACAAAATATATCCAATTCTTATGATAAGTCACGATGGGAGTGCCTCTGAGCGGGAGCATCTCTTTCATCCAGCCGCCAAGAAATTCGATGAGCGGTTTTTCCTCATATTTCTGTTCTTTGAGAAATGGGATAAGCCTGTTCGTTTCGGCAAGGCCGCACAGAGTGTCACCGCCTAAAATTTCCACCAGCTCGGCGCCAAACAAGCTTTCGTCGATTTTTAGATGAAGTTTCTTTAAGTTTTCGAGATACATTTCCCTGCCCGTCGGATCGTTCTTAATCAAAGCCGTTGCTATGTTCTGAGTAACTATTTTCATGTTCAACGGACTGCAGGTAATATGCGGATTTCCATGAATGTGAACACCGCCCTCTACCCTCGACATGACTTTTGGCTTCTCGCGAAGTTTTATCCCCGTAGCGGCCGAAACATAGCCTGGCTGGCCGCTTCGGATTTTATTGTTCCCGGAATTATCTATGACTGTCTGAATCCACAATTCCAGGTCCAGACCTGTAGCAACAAGAATATCGGCGTTTCGTAATGCCGTGGCAAACGATGGCTTGGGACGAATAAAGTGTGCATCCTGATCGCCCCGGACGATAGCTTTGACGTTCACCCGATCCGCTCCCAACCACTTAGTGAGAACGGCATAATCAGGTAACGATGTGACCACCTGCAAATGGGCTCCGTGAGCCGGTGACGTTCGCGGTGCGGCGTATAGAGCAGCCAACGGAAGAATCAAGGCTGCTGTTAGCGTGCATAAGATTTTTTTCATGATACCTGTGCTCCTTCCGTTAATAACGTTCATGCTTGTGGGGTCCTGCGGCGAATACACATTGCAGCCATACGACATGTTCCGGACTCTCTATTCCTTTGCTTTCACTGTAATCATACTCGATGCGAAATTTGACAAACGGGCTTTGCCACCAGGTAATATAAGGTCCGACTTGCCGGATGTACGGATTATCCGGCGTCACCGCCAAAGGTGACAATGATAACGAGTCGGGGAGATTGGCATAGCCTTTCGTATCGGGCACGTAATAGTCACCTCTGATTCCGATTTCTACCGT
>DQCG01000586.1 GCA_003533825.1 Phycisphaerales bacterium | reverse complement strand
CATCGCCTGGGTTAGTGACAGCCTCCAGATTACAGCCTTTTGCGACGGGCGCGGCTTTTCCAAACAGGCACCGAATCTGTCGCTGGGCTTTGCGAAGGTCGTCGGCGATCCGCCTGACTTCAGCGCTGAGAATTTCGAAAGCGACGCCGATACCCCGATGGGCGGCGGCTCGTCCGGCACCAAAGCCAGTGACATGATTGCGGTCGACGGCATAATTTACATGTTCGTTCGAAACTACAAGCCCGCCGGCTCCGATGACTTTACGAATTCCCGTCTGGCCTGCTCGACCGACCACGGCGCGAGCTGGACCTGGGCCGACTGGCATTTTTCAGAGACATTCGGCTGTCCCGCGTTCGTCCAGTTCGGCATGAATTATCAAAGAGCAAGAGACGACTATATTTACATCGCCTCACAGGCAAACGACAGCGCTTATGGTTACTCGCCGGACATCGTTCTGGCCCGGGTGAGAAAAGACCGGGTCATGGAGAGAAGCCGCTACGATTTCTTCGCAGGCCCCGATGGCAGCGGCAGGCCCCTCTGGTCGCCGGACATCTCGAAGCGCAAGCCTGTTTTCACCGATCCCAAAGGGACGCAGCGCATCGCAATCACGTATAACGCCGCCCTCGGCCGCTATATCCTGGCGACTTCTCATCTGACCGGCGGCAAGGCAACGCATACCGCCGCCCTGGGTATATTCGAAGCTCCCGAGCCCTGGGGGCCGTGGGCGACGCTCTACTATGACGACCACTGGTCGGTCGAGGACGGCAAAGACTGCCGGACCTACCATCATCGATTCCCGCCGAAGTGGATAAGCCCCGACGGCAAAACGATGTGGCTGCTGTACTCGGGCCTGGACTGCGACCTGTACACCTTCTGTGTTAAAAAGGCCGTGCTCGAGATCGCCCCGGGCCAGGCTGCGGGCCATCGGCCAGAAACCGATGTCACCGGTACATTTTCCATAGTCGCGGTCGATCCTGAAACAGGCGTATGCGGGGCGGCCGTGGCAAGCAAATACCCCGCCGTGGGGAAAGTCGTCCCATACGCGCGCCCCGGCGTTGGGGCGTTCTGCACGCAGCACTGGCACAACCCGGACTGGGCAGAGCCCGCACTCGATATGCTCGCCAAAGGCGACCTGCCCGAGCAGGTCCTGGCCGAGCTGCTGCGCGACGATGACCAGCGCGACAAGCGCCAACTGGCCATCATCGATATGTCAGGCCGGGCGGCAAACCGCAATCCCGCCAACGCCGACCCTTCGGGCACATGGTGGGGAGCCGCATCGGGTAAATACTACGCCTGCCAGGGCAACACGCTGGCCGGACAGGAAGTGGTCTTCGCCATGGCCAGGGCATACGAACAGACAAAAGGCAGCCTGGCGGACCGGCTGATGGCGGCCCTGATAGCAGGTGACAGCGCAGGCGGCGACCACCGGGGACGTCTTGCCGCGGGCATCCGCGTCGCAAAGCAGGGCGTCGACGGCTACTGGCTCAAACTTTACGTCGATAAAAGTAACGACGCCGTGATCGATCTTGCCAAAAGATACGCCGGCCTGGAACACGAGGCCAAAGGCGCATGGCGAGGCGGCAGGCTGCCGTTTGAAAATCCCGGCACCGGCAATATTGAACCACCAGCCAAAACCGAACAGTAAGTAAGCATCTGATTTTGACAGGCGGCCAAAATGAAAATAGCCAGCTTCAATGTAAATTCCTTGCGTGTACGTTTGCCTATAGTCCTTAAATGGCTCACCGACCGTCAGATCGACGTCCTTTGCGTACAGGAAACCAAGGTTCAGGATGTCGATTTTCCCGCCGGGGCGTTCGACGATATCGGCTACAACTACGTTTTCAAAGGCCAGAAAAGTTACAACGGCGTCGCGATATTCAGCAGGCACCCAATCGAGCAGGTTCAATGCGGCCTGCCCGACGAGCCTAAAGACGAGCCCCGCCTGATCAAAGCTACAATCAACGGCATCGCCATAGTCAACACATACGTCCCCCAGGGCTATTTGCCCGATTCCGTAAAGTTCCAGTACAAAATCGATTGGTTCGGTCGGCTTCTCGATTATTTCCAGCGGAATTTCACGCCCCAGGACGCGGTGCTTTGGGTCGGTGACCTGAACATCGCGCCGAAACCCATAGATGTATACGATCCGAAAACGCTGCTGGGACACGTGTGTTTCCATCCGGACGTTCACAAGGTCCTGAAAGAAGTCATGGCCTGGGGTTTCGTCGACGTATTTCGAAAGCACTGCAGCAGGTCCGGCGAATATTCGTTCTGGGATTATCGAATGAGAAACACTTTCGGCCGCAATCTCGGCTGGCGACTCGATCACATCATGGCCACCGCCCCCTTAGCCGAAAAAAGCACCGCCTGCTACATAGATAAAAAGCCCCGCGCCGCCGAACGTCCGAGCGATCATACACCAGTCGTCGCCGAATTCGACTGGCCCTGATACATGTCACTCAATCCAGCTTTCGATAATTTACTGCCACAGCATCGAAGCGGCTCAGGTGACATCGAAGCCGGGTGAGAAAGTTCTTATAGTCTCTCGATGCCTGCGGCGACCATCCGATCTCGGCCAGCGCCGCCGCCCGCGGGTAGGCCATATACTCAAGGTGCGGCGTATTAGAAATGAACTCGCCCCAAAGCTGGCCCTGGACGCCTAATACATGTCCGACCTTTTCTGCTGCAATGTCCCTTGGTATCGGTTCGAACCCGTAGACCTTCTCCAGCGGCAGGTTGCCGCCTATCGCCTTCGGCTCCTTGCCAGATGGGCCCTGGTAATAATCGAAATACGTGTGTGACGTCGGCGCCATAACCACATCATGCCCGGCGTTGGCCGCGGTGATACCCCCCTGCTGTCCCCGCCACGACATAACGGTCGCTCCCGGAGCAAGCCCTCCCTGCAGGATTTCGTCCCACCCGACGAGGCGCCGGCCGTGACGGCTCAGGAACGAATCCATCTGCCTGATAAACCAACTGTGCAGCTCGGCCTCGTCTTTGAGGCCCATCTGGTGCTTCTGGGCCTGCATTTCCTCGCTGTTCTTCCAGTGACCGATATTCGCTTCATCGCCGCCGATGTGGATATATTTATTCGGAAACAGTTCCATAACTTCGGTCAGCACGTTCTGCATGAATTCAACCGTCTTCGGGCGCGGCGCCAGGACCCGCTCGTTGGCGTTCCATCGTTTCTCGGCGGGCAGTGCGCTTAATTTATCCGGATACAGGCCGATCTCAGGATAGGAGATAATCGCCGCACCGGTGTGAGCGGGCATTTCAATCTCCGGCAGGATACTGATATAATGCTCCGCCGCATATTTAACAATTTCGCGAATATCGTCCTGGCTGTAAAATCCGCCGGGGCGCTTATCACCTGCCCCTTTAGCTTCGTCACCATGACGCATAGTGGTAAAATCCATCCATGCCCCGGTCCGGGTCAATTTCGGATACCGCTTGATTTCGAGCCGCCAGCCCTGATCGTCGGTAAGGTGAACTTGCAGGCTATTGAATTTGTGTAAAGCCATAATGTCGATAAAGCGCATTAAATCCTGCTTCGGTATGAAATGACGTGCCGGATCGACGAGCAGGCCCCGCCAGCCGAAACGCGGATAGTCGGTAATCCTTACACACAACACTTTCCATTTCACACCTTCGGCTTTTGTCTTACTGAAAATCTGCTCCGGCAGAAGCTGCCGCAGCGTCTGGATGCCGTAGAAAAGGCCGGCAGGTTTTTTAGCCCGAATCAAAATACGCCTCGGCGTAATTCTGAGCATGTAACCTTCGCCGCCAAGCTTAAACGGCCCCTTCTCAAGCTCCAATGTTATCGAGCCTCTCCGCCGTTGTGAGGCATTGGTCAGAGCTAACTTAAATCCCATCGCAGGGGCCAGGGCATCGATCAATTTCGAAGCCTCCATCGCGGCCTCGTTTTCCGCAATTACGTGCGTTTCCGGCCCGATTTGAAAGCAGCCGTCGTCATACTCAATCGAAACCGGCTGCGGGATTATGCTCACCGGCTCGCGGGGCCGTTCGGCCGCCGGGCAAATCGCCGCAAGCACGGCCAGGATTATTGCTATTTGCGTCTTTTTTCTATTAAGCATAAATTACCTCCCGAGATTAAAATGTTGCTATAAACATCTGAAAATCCCCTGTCGAACGGGCAATATAAGCTTTATACCAGATTTCCTTAATATAGGCTACAATATCCCGGATGCAATCACCCCCGGCCTCTGTTCTACTCCTTTCGGAGTAGGCAAATTGGCTTTGTTTGGCTTTGTTTTATAGTCGCCTTAGAACGCCAGATCCTCCGTAAGTTGTTATTAATAATGACCTAACGGCATTTTTTTCTTTTGCAAATTGGGTTTGTTTTTTCAAATTCCTTTTTCTCTGCGAACTCGGCGATCTCAGCGGTAAAATCCAAATTGGCTTTGATTGGCTTTGTTTTTTGCCGTCCAAAACCGCTCATAATCACCAAAACGACCATAAATCTTTACCATTAATGAATTAACACCATTTTTCTCATCTTAACATTGGCTTTGTTTTGCCAAACATGCCTTTTTAAATTTACTCTTGAACCTGTCATTCCGCACTTGATGCGGAATCCAGACCTATCTAAAAAGACTGGATTCCTGTTTTCACAGGAATGACAAAATCATTATTCTATCCTATACAATTGTATTCAAAACTAATCATTCACCATTCTAAATACGACATACGATAATACATACGTATGTTATATGTATATTATATCATAATCTATGTTAAATATCAAGTGAATTCTGAAAAAATCTCCGTGAGAAACTACCCTTAGTCCGATTCTCGATATTGGTAAGGAATCCTGGCAGAATGAACAAAGTAGGGTGCGATGAATCGCACCACTTTAATCTGTAAATTGTTACGACGGCAAAGAAATAAGTCCGCCGGCACGAAACCTTCACCTATGGCCAGACATGGTTCTGTTCTATTCATTATTGTGAGCTTGGCCATCCCTTACGGGAGTGCGATTTATCGCAACCTACTTGGTTATTCCATTGTCACTCGTTTTATTTCGCTATTCACATATCATGCAATTCTGCTTCCGCTCGCCTGATATCTCTCAGGGCAATCCAGAGAGG
>DQCG01000528.1 GCA_003533825.1 Phycisphaerales bacterium | reverse complement strand
CACGTGCTGATAACCACCGATGATATAAAGGCCGCAAGGGCGAAATATCCCGATGCGATTGTCATGACGCATCCGGAATGCAACGAGCCGGTCAAAGAGCTTTCGGATGAATTGCTCAGCACCGGTCAGATGCTCAAGTTTGCCGCCAGGAGTACGGCGAAACGGTTCATAATCGCGACCGAGATCGGAATCATTCACACCCTGAAAAAGCAGAATCCCGAAGCCGAGTTCTTCCCGGCCAGTGACAGGGCGATTTGCCCGAATATGAAAAAGATTACCATCGATAAGGTCATTGGCTCATTGGAGAATATGCAATACAAAATTACAGTCCCCGAGACGATAAGAATCGAGGCGAAACAGGCCCTCGACAGGATGGTGGAGATCTTGCCGGAAAAATAAGGATGGCGGAGATAGAAAAAAAATCCGATGGCATATTGCAGACCATGACTGTTCGGGTCATCGAGCCTGAAAAGCCGCTGGAGTTGGAGTCCGGCAAGAAGCTGGCTCCCGTTGATGTGGCCTATGAGACTTACGGCAAGCTTAACGAGGCAGGGGATAACGTAATATTAATTTGTCACGCCCTCAGCGGCGATGCTCACGCAGCCAGCATAAACAGCCCCGACGACAGCAAGCCCGGATGGTGGGATGCTATGGTCGGCCCGGGCAAGGGAATCGATACGGACAAATACTTTGTTATATGTTCGAATTTCCTTGGCGGCTGCAGCGGAACGACGGGACCTTCTTCGATTAATCCCGCTTCGGGCAAGCCTTATGGGCTCGAATTCCCTATTATTACGATAGCCGATATGGTGAAAGTCCAGAAGCTCCTGCTCGACAAGCTCAGCATAAAGGGACTTTTGGCCGTGATTGGCGGCTCGATAGGCGGAATGCAGGTCCTTCAATGGTCGGTTGCATACCCGGACTTTGTTAAAGCCGCCATACCGATTGCCACAACTACTTATCTCGGGGCTCAATCTATCGCGTTCGATGCGGTGGGAAGAAACGCGATATTAGCTGACTCGAACTTTGCCGACGGCCAATACACTGAAGGAAAAGGCCCGGACGGAGGCCTGGCTATTGCACGGATGATCGGGCACATAACGTACCTGTCGGAGCAGGGTATGCGCGAAAAATTCGGACGAGAGTTGCGTAATTCTCATAACTATAGTTACGATTTCAACTCCGAGTTTGCCGTTGAGACATACCTGGACCATCAGGGGCAAAGCTTTGTCGAGAGATTCGACGCTAATAGTTATCTTTATATAACCAAAGCGGCGGATTACTTCGACATGGGAAAAGATTACGGCTCTCTTAAGAAGGCATTTGCAAATACGAGCTGCAGGTTTCTGGCAATCAGCTTTACAAGCGACTGGCTTTTTACTCCCGCGCAATCCAGGACTATAGTCGATGCACTTGTAGCTAACAACAAAGACGTCAGTTTTTGCGATATTTCCTCGCCGTACGGTCACGACGCGTTTCTGCTGGAACCTGATACGCTGGGCTCATTTATTTCCGGCTTCCTGGATGCGGCACATCGGCCCGAAGCGAACAAGAAAAGCAGCAAAACAATAATCCATGGCAGTTCACCGGAGCTTGATATTGAGCAGGCCACACGAATCCGCATCGATTATGAGGAGATTGAGTCTCTGATAGAGCCAAACAGCACCGTTCTGGATATCGGCTGCGGCGACGGCCAGTTGCTGGCACACCTTACGACCGAGAAGAACATAAAGGGCATGGGTATCGAACTCGACCAGGACCTTGTCCGGGCTTGTGTAAATCGCGGGCTGCCTATAATACAGCACGACGTTGAGCAGGGTCTGGAAAACTACACCGACAAGAGCTATGACTATGTCATACTATCCCAAACGGTTCAGACGATAAAAAATCCCGAAAAGGTATTTACCGAACTGCTTCGGGTCGGCAGGAAAGTAATCGTCAGCTTTCCGAACTTCGCTCACTGGCGGTGCCGGGTACAACTGCTTTTCCAGGGCAAATCGCCCGTAACCAGGCAGCTTCCGTTTGACTGGTGCGACTCGCCTAACATACATTGTTTGTCGCTCAAAGATTTCGACCGGTTTTGCAGGAAGCTGAGTGTGAAAGTCGAAAAAAGGATTCCTTTAAATAAAACAGCTTTCAGCCCGATAAGATTTGCGCCGAATCTTTTTGCCGAGCAGGTAATTTATGTAACAAGCAAAAAGTAAAATTGTGGGATAAAAATGTTGGACATCTTTTGGAAGTAAAGTTTCTCCATAACGGTCGGATGAATGTTGCCGTTATTCCGGAGCAAAAATTATTTATGAGGTAGTAAAATGGACGAAAATACAAAATATCACCTGGAGACCCTGGCCCTGCATGCAGGCCAGCAGGTCGATTCTGATACTCTTAGCAGAGCCGTACCGATTTATCAGACGACCAGCTTCGTTTTTAAGGATTCGGATCACGCCGCTAATCTCTTCGCCCTGAAGGAGTTCGGCAATATCTATACAAGGCTGATGAATCCGACGACGGATGTGCTGGAAAAGAGGCTGGCGGCACTGGAAGGCGGGGTGGGCGGCCTGGCATTCAGCTCTGGCCAGTCGGCGATATATGTGAGCATCTTCAACATTTGCGGTGCCGGCGGTCATATCGTGGCCTCTAATTCGCTTTACGGCGGGACGGTGACGCTTTTTGGCCATACTTTCGCCAAGCTCGGCATTGAGGTGACTTTTGTCGATCCGAAGGATCCGGAGAATTTTGCCGGGGCTATAAAAGAAAATACCCGGCTGATTTATATCGAAACTCTCGGCAATCCCAAGAATGACGTTTTGGAGTACGATAGGATTGCCGAAATAGCTCACGAAAACGGTATGCCGGTGATTTGCGATAATACCGTTGCCACGCCGATTCTTTTCAGGCCGATCGAACACGGCATAGACATTGTTGTTCATAGCTGCACGAAGTTCATCGGCGGGCACGGCACAAGCATCGGCGGCGTGATTGTCGACTCGGGTAAATTCGACTGGACGAACGGCCGGTACCCCGAAATGACCGAGCCGGACCCGAGCTATCACGGCGTGAAATACGTCGAGGCCGTCGGCGAATTAGCCTATATCATCAAAGCCAGGACCCAGTTCCTCCGCGATATGGGCAGTTGCATGTCGCCGTTCAACGCTTTCCTGTTTTTGCAGGGGCTCGAAACGCTGCATCTGCGTATGCCAAGGCATTCCGAGAACGCGCTGGCGCTGGCGCAGTGGCTCGAAAAACAGCCGCAGGTAACCTGGGTAAACTACCCGGGGCTCGAATCGCATCCGGACCACAAGCTGGCGAAAAAATACCTGCCTGACGGCCAGAGTGCTATTCTTGGCTTCGGAATCAAGGGTGGAAAAGAAGCCGGCGTTAAGTTTATCAACAGCGTCAAGCTGGCCAGCCATCTGGCGAATATCGGCGACAGCAAAACCCTTGTAATTCATCCGGCCAGCACCACTCATCAGCAGCTAAACGAGAAAGAACAGCTTGCAGCCGGCGTAACAAACGATTATATTCGTGTATCAGTTGGAACAGAGAACATTGACGATATAATAAGTGACTTTCAACATGCGTTGAAAATCAGTTCTAAGTCTTGAGTGTTGAGTTTTGAGTTAATGGCAGAGAGTATTGTTAAGAAGAAAAGTTATGATTTTGCTCTGAAAATTATCAAACTCTGCGCCATGCTCCGAAACCAGAAGCATTTTGAAATATCGAGTCAGCTTTTACGCTCCGGAACAAGTATTGGTGCTAATGTTGAAGAAGCTTTAGCGGGACGAAGTCGAAAGGATTTCTTTGCTAAAATGTCCATTGCTTCGAAAGAGGCCAGAGAAACAAATTATTGGCTCAGGCTTATAATTGATGCGGAGATTCTTGACAAACAGAAGTGCAGCAGTTTACTTAAAGCTTCTGAGGAACTGATAAAGATATTAACAAGCATCGTAAAAAGCGGATGCGATGAGCAACAAGAAGTATCAAGAAAAACTAAAAACTCAAAACTAAGGACTCAAAACTAATCATGTGGGAATACACAGACAAGCTCAAGGACCATTTCTTCAATCCGCGGAATGTCGGTGAGGTGGAAAATCCGGACGGTGTCGGCGAGGTCGGCTCGCTGGCTTGCGGCGATGCCCTTAAACTGACGTTCAAGCTCGATAAGGACGGTAAAATCGCCGATGCAAAATTCAAGACGTTCGGCTGCGCAAGCGCCATCGGAACATCATCGGTCTTAACCGAGATGATCAAAGGCCTGACGCTGGACGAGGCCGTCAAATTGACGAACAAAGATATCGCCGACTATCTGGGCGGGCTGCCGGAGCAGAAGATGCACTGCTCGGTTATGGGCAGAGAAGCGCTCGAGGCCGCAATCGAAAATTGTCGAGGTGGTGGCAGGGAAAAGCACGAGCTTGAAGGCACTGTCGTCTGTACATGCTTCGGCGTTACCGACCAGGAAATCGAGCGTGTCGTTATCGAAAACGACCTGACGACTGTCGAAGAGGTAACGAATTACTGCAAGGCCGGCGGCGGCTGCGGTGGCTGCCAGGGCGAAATCGAGAGGATCATAGAAAAAATACAGGGTGACAAGGTAACAGAAGTTCCCGTATCGGCGCCGCGCCGGCCCGGCAAAATGACGAATATCCAGAAGATTCAGCTCATCCAGCAGACGATTAACGAGCAAATACGCCCGGCCCTCAGAGCGCACGGCGGTAATATCGAGCTGATCGACGTCGAAGGGGATAAGGTCATCGTAGCATTCAGAGGAATGTGTGCCCAGTGCAAGCTGACGGAGTTCACTATGAAGGACGTTGTCGAAGCCAAACTGAAAGAATTCGTTTCAGAAGAGCTTTTCGTCGAAGAAGACAAAGAGTCCGCACAAGAACCCCACAATCACAGAGAGTAAATCATGAAGACTGTATATTTCGATAATAACGCCACGACAAAAGTGGCTGAGGAAGTGCTCGAAGAAATAAAGCCGCTGTTCTGTGATTTGTACGGCAATCCTTCGAGCATGCACACATTCGGCGGTCAGATAGGCCGAAGAATCCGCCGGTCGCGCGAGCAGGTTGCCGATCTGCTCGGTTGCGATCCGAGTGAGATTGTTTTTACAGGCTGCGGCACCGAAAGCGACAACACCGCTATTAAAGGTGCACTTGCCGTGGTGCCGAACAGGCGAACTGTTATAACTACAAGAGTCGAGCATCCGGCAGTGCTTGCGGTCTGCCGGGAGCTGGAAAATCATGGTTATACGGTCATCGAACTGAGCGTGGACAGACAGGGCAGGCTCGATATGGCCGAGTTGGAAGAGCAGCTCGACGACGATACCGCACTGGTGACAATAATGTACGCCAACAATGAGACCGGCGTCGTGTTCCCGATCGAGGAAATCGCCGAGTTAGTCACGAGCAAAGGTGCGGTGTTCCATACCGACGCGGTGCAGGCCGTTGG
>DQCG01000261.1 GCA_003533825.1 Phycisphaerales bacterium | reverse complement strand
CAAGGTGACAGACTCGATAAGAACCGGCGATGACTGCGGTAATATTGAGACATGGCAGGGGGGCAGCGCCTATGTGTTCAACAATGTCTCCGGCAATCCGGGAGGGTACCGGCATGATCACTGGATGTCGGATCAAACGTCAAAAACGCCCGGCGGCGCACGGTTCGGAATGGCGTATTATCTCGACGGGGCCTTCAAAAACTACTATTTCAACAATATCGGCTGGGGACTGAGCAATGACATCCGAAGCAGGCACGGCGCCACAACCATGTTCCAGGAGATCATAAGTTATCAGAATATGTTCTTCAACAACACCGCCTACAATTTCGTGAAAGGGACCCGGCGCCAGGCTCCTCAGGCGGGCCGGAGCAAGTTCATGGGTAATATCTGGGACAGTATCAGCGACTGGGTGTTCTGGCATACCGTACCTGCTAAAACGCCTGAGGACGGCAATGAACGGGATGCTGGGAGAACAGAAAAAAATTACGCTCTTGAGACCAATGCATTTACAGGTAATGTTTTTCATAATACCACGGCGAAATACGGTTCATTCAAGTCCTCAGGGAAGTGGCATCGTACCTTTGAAGAGTGCAGACAGACGCTGGAAGAGGTCAAATCAATCTCATACGACCTCGGTGTTGTTGCGGATAAACCTGTTATGAGAGATCCCTCGAACAAGGACTTTCGACTGACCGAAGATTCACCGGCTATTGATCAGGGTGTAAAGTGTTTTGTGCCCTGGCCTTTGTACGCCGTAGTTGGTGAGTGGAACTTCTATCCGGCAGGCAATGATCCGACCAGGATAATGGACGAGCACTGGTACATGACGCCCTATTACTATGTCAGGGATAATTATTACAAACAGCCCATGTTTCCCCTGACCGGAGTGAATTTCACAAAAGAGAATTATGTTGACGGTCCGCTCGAAGACTGGACAAAAGGGGCGTGCACCTTCAACGGCGAAAACCAGTACGCGGTCTGTTCGAACACCGAGTTGAACAAAACCCTTACCATACCGATCAGGTTCAGATGGGATAAGGGCGGACAGAAAGATGACAGAAAAGTAACAAGCAGGGATTTCAAGAGCCCCCAGGTCTGGGGGTCCAATTTCTGTATCGAAGCGTACTTCAAGACGGAATCGAAAGACTGTGTTCTTCTGCAGAAAATGGACGAATCCGGCTATGGATTGACCATTGACAGTTTGGGCAGACTTCTATTTACAGTAAAAGCATCTGGTGTTTCATCTGACCTTAAAAGCGGACAAAAGATTAACGACGGCAAATGGCATCACGTGATTGCCCAGGCCGACCGCTCCGCCAAAAAGTTTACTATTTATGTTGACAGCGAGAGAGATTCCTCCGGGCCCGGAATCGGCGATGACTCCATTAACAATGACGGCGACTTGTTCGTCTGCGGAACTCCGAATGGCAAGTACTTAAAAGGAACTGTTGAATTTGTGCGGATATCGCTCGGAACTCTTAAAGACGCGAAGACCGATATCAAAGAGCTGTACGCGTGGCAGTTTAACGGGCCGTTCCTGCGAGATTTCGCGGGAAGCAAGCCCAAAGGCAAGAGAGACGCCGGGGCGATTGAATTGATCAACTGACCAACTCAAAGAGTCCCGGATTCAGAGTATATCCCTATCAACGAAGCAATTCAAAGCGGAAGTTTTTTGAGTTGCGAAGTATTGAAATGGAACACACCACAATTATCGAAAAAATATCGGGCAAAAATCGGAGTCAATGGACTTTGCTAATGTCCCTTGTACTTAAATCGCTTTTGACTGCGAGCTTTACATGCGTTAGGCTTGATCCTTATTGTTGGAATTTCCAGCTTATGGTATAATTCGCAACGACAACTCTTGCTTAAGAACCGTGCTGGTAAGAGCTTTATGATCAAAGGATACGAGATGATAATTAACAAAAAGTCAATACCAACGACGATGGTGGTCCTCGTCTTATCGATATTGGCCGTAGCATTCACTCAGGCCGCCAATGTGCCATCCAGGGGCACGGTACAGAGAAGCATCGCTTCGGTGGAGCGTATGCCTCGTGTACCGAAACCTTTGGCCGTGCGGGATTGGCGTTCGGTATCAAGGTCCTACTACGAGCGCGTACTCGATCCTAATGCCGTTGGTGATAGGTTTCCCGTCGTGGAAGTCAAGGCTGACAAAGCCGGGTTTCGTATGAAATCTTACGTTGGGTCGAAGATCAGTGGAGAAGGAATCTCATGCCTTTCAGCGGTCGTCGGGGCGAGATTGGCCCGACTCGATCCCAGAAACTTCCGCGGCATTGATTATGTTTCTCGTTGTAAGGCCTGGTATGATCCCGTCCATGGTTTCTATCGTCACACCGTGGGAGAACGTTCACCCGTGGTTCATTCGGGTATCTATGGTTACTGGAATGCTGTTGTGGGAACGATGCTGGCGGCGCAATATCCGGAGGATGCGCAGTTCAAGCACCAGGCAATCACGGCTGCCAGGGCATTCCATGTAATCGCTCGCGGCTTAGGATGTCCGGATCGGCCGGACTATGATGTGCTCGGGTGGGATTTCGAGAATGAAAAACCGGGGGGACGCAATGAGCCGATGAATCGGCTGGGTCACGCTCCATCTGTAGCCTGGATGCTGCTGGTGGGTGCTGCGTTGACGGGAGATCAAGACATGTTTGCCTGCGCGAGGGCGACCATGCGATGGTATGCGGAGAATCCCGGGCGCTATGAGATTACCCATGTTATGGGCCCGCTTGCCGCGGCACGTTTGAATGCCATGGGCGGGCCGCAGGTCGATATCGATCGCATCCTCTCTGCCTGGTTCGGAGATGGAGATCCGAAGCGCCATACATGGCGCATAACTCGCGGCATGCGATTCGGGGGCATAACCTGTGACGGCCTGGACGGCGCCCGCTGGGGCGACGACGGCTTCTACGGGTTCACTATGGGATCGCTGCAGGGCCCGGCCTGGTTGGTTCCCGTCGTTCGTTACGATCAGCGTTATGCGCGTGCGATTGCCCGCTACGCCCTGCATGCAGCCAACTCGGCACGGCTGCTCCAGGGCGAAGGGCTGGATGCAAATCACCAGGATCACGCCGTATGGAAGGCCAGGTGGGATCCGCAAAACCATCTCTTCTACGAAGGTCTGAAGTCCTGGGATCCCGGCCCGGATCACAACTTACGCCCCTACGCAACCGGCGATCCGGTCCTGCTTGGGTGGAATCCGGGACTCTCACGAGTGGACCCAAAGGAATATTTTGCTCAACGGTCAGAGTGGTTCGGAAACAGCGCCTATAACCTTTCGCTGTACATGGGCAATCATATCGGTTTTCTCGGAGGGATCGTCGATTTGACCGATGTCCCGGGTGTCCTGCGCTGGGACTGCCTGGCTACGGACTTCTTCGGTACGCCTGCATATCCAACTCATCTTTACTACAATCCCTTCCAAAAGCCCCGAACTATCACGTTGTATCTTGCCGGCCCTGCTGACTTGTACGATCTGGTTGCGGGTGCTTTCGTCGTCCGAAATGCAAGGCGCGGTGATCGTTTGACGCTTACGCCAGACCAGACATTAGTGCTTGTTCAGGTGCCACTCGGATGCAGGACAGAACGCCGGGAGACTCAACTTGTGGCCGGTGGTGTTGTTATCGACTACCGTATGTCTTCTTCGTCACAACCAGGATCTTCCGAATAGCCGAATTCATGATGCGCAGCAATTTGAGACGTTATAGTCGTACTATTTCCATCTTGAAGTTCATCTTGGCCGGTTCTTGTTAATTATGGTATCATTTCGGATGGATTTATGAGTGTCGGCAATTGTGTGTAAACCCATGCAAATACATAACGATTGAATTTTCGGTAAAGACAAGACTGGATGGTGCTCAAGGATGGGAAGTTTAGGATTTCTTGACTATGCAATCATTGCCGCCTATATGCTTTTTGCTGTTGGCACTGGGATATACTTTTCCAGGAAGGCCTCGCAAAGTTCCGAGAATTATTTCCTCGGCGGCAGGTCTCTCCCGTGGTGGATGATTGCCGTCTCGATGGTAGCTACGAGTTTTGCATCGGATACGCCGCTGGTAGTGACAGAAATAATACGCACGGACGGACTTCAACGAATCTGGTGGGTATTTGTCGCCGTGCTGGCGCTTATCGTAGGGATATTTCTCTTTTCGCGGCTATGGCGGCGTGCGGCTATTATTACTGATGCCCAATTCTACGAGTTACGCTATGAGGGCAAATCCGCCGCATTTCTGCGCGGATTCAGGGCTTTTTTCGCAGGTATCGTACAAAACCTGCTCACTATCGCCTGGGTAACTTTTGCTATGAGCAGTATTATTACAACTGTGACAGATATACCAAGCTGGTGGGCTATCGGGATCTGCATGTTTGTAGCGCTGGTCTATGCGACATTCTCCGGTTTCTATGGCGTAGTCGTAACCGACTTTGTTCAGTTCTTTATCGCAACTTTCAGCATGATAGCTCTTGCAGTGATCGCGGCGGTAAAGGTCGGAGGACTTGGCCATGTATTGGATACGATCGCCGCCACCGAAGGTTACGGCCGGAGAACGCTTTCCATTTTTCCCAATTTCAAAAGCTTCGATCTCGACCTGGTAAAGTTACTGATATACTTCTTCATACTGTGGTGGATAGACGCCAGCGGCTATAATATGCAGCGTATGAGTGCCTGCAAGAATGAACGCCATGCGGTTCTTGCTACGATTTTCTACGCGATCTTTCAGTGCTGCCGGCCGTGGATTTGGGTGGTTGTAGCACTTGTATCCATCGTGCTTTTTCCGATACTTACGGATCCTTATAATGACACACATGCATACCCCCTGGTAATGAATGAATACCTGGGGTATGGCCTTAAAGGCCTGCTGATTACAGCCTTTCTCGCCGCTTTCATGTCAACGATCGATACGCATCT
>DQCG01000617.1 GCA_003533825.1 Phycisphaerales bacterium | reverse complement strand
TGAACTTTTGACGCAGGCATCAAGCTTGAGAATTTCATCCAGTTTCTGCTTCTTTTGGCTTTCAGAACTTCCTATTATAGCAGTAGTTACGCAATGTCTAAAGTGCTTCTGCAAAATCTTTTCTTCCACCCTGCCAAGAGCGCCTCTGACGGCATGAATCTGGTTCAAAATATCGACACAATACTCACGACCTTCAACCATCCTCAGTACGCCGCGGACTTGCCCTTCAATACGTTTTAAAGCAACAATATTATCCCGGTGGTCTGGATTCTGTCCCATTTTTCGTTCCTTACATTAACTTCAGGCACATATACCCCCCCAGGGTATGTCGTGTTCGGATAATTCCGACTTTTTCTCTATGAAAACTCGGCATATCCAAAATATGAATAAAAAAGCCTTGCAATCGTTAGAAAAGGGGGGGAAAGCTGAATTATTCATATAACGGCATTATAGCTGCCGACGAGTATTATCACACAAATACCTATTCCTCGTTGCCAGCCAAATCTCTGCTTACGGCTATTGTTCCTCAGCCGGTCGACGCAGCCGGATATCGTCAAAGAACATCTTACCCGAACCGCCGGGGATTGTCATGTTGCCTTTGCTTCCCAGGCCAATCGCGATCCTGTCCACGTCGGTCAGGACTATACCCTTCTCTGCAAAAGCCTGCAAAGGAATAACCCATTCAGTCCAGGTGTTTATCTGAGCTGCGACCGGATCGTCATGGACTTCTACTGCCGGTATACCTGTGCTGTTGGACAAAGCTACATACAGCGGCTCAGCAGCATTACCCGGATTACCAATGAACCAGAGCGTCAGTGTGTTGACACCATTCTCGGTCCAGTCCCGCAGGTGACTCAAGGTTAACTCTACTTCTGAATATTTCGAGTATCCCTGCTTATTGTTGTCATAGGACATGGGCATCGACTGACGGCTGCCGTGGACAATAGTTTCCTCAGTATATGAGCCAGTGGTTTCATCACCGACAGCCGACCCGGTCCCGTTGCCGGGGTAGGCCGGTTCATTATCATGTGCGGCATAACCAAGCCCATCTTTCCACGACCACCATATCTCGTTGTTACCAATGTCGTAACCCTCAAAATCGTCCACTAAGAAGAAGTCGGCCGTCGTGAAACTCCAGACAAGACCTTTAACCTTGCCTGTATTGTAGATTGCATCGACTCGCCAGTAGTAATCGCTGTTGAAGGCGAGCGTTCCGGGATCACAGCTCTCGGCGCCAGGGGTCATATTGCCTTTGTACTGAGGTGAAGCAGTTGTGGCATTGCTCACGACGTCCTTGTCGGTTCCGAAGTACACATCATGCGAGACGGCAGTAGCCGCCGGCATCCAGTTGAGCGTTGAATTTATCTGCACATCGGTTGCGCCGTTAGCCGGCTGCAAACTGCCGGCAGCGCCCGGAGTCGTAAAGCCCCATACATCGCCTTTGTAAGTGGCGACGCCGTCATACTCATCTACCCTCCAGTAATAAACCTTCTCCGATTCGAGAAGGTCGGGAGTATAGATAGTAGATTCCTGTGAGAGTTCTCCGGAGGCGCTGTTTACGTCGTCAAAATTGTCGCCAAAATATACAGAGTGCAATTCGGCGCCGAGACCCGCCGTCCAGCTAAGAGTCACGTCCGGTTCCACGAATTCGTCACCATCAGCGGGATTGGGGTCGTAAGCTGTCCTGGGTGGAATCCGGAAGCTCCAGACGTCGCCCTTGTGATTTGTAGTGCCGTCCGCCTGGACTTCATCGATTCGCCAGTAATAAGTTGTGCCCGGAACGAGATCATCCGGATAGGTAGATCCGGGAGAACCGGCAATAAAATACGATTTGACCAGGTTGCCTTGAAATGTCTCATTGATTCCATCGTTCACATCGTCAAAACTGACGCCGAAGTACACATCGTGCGAAACCGCAGTATTTCCCGGCCACCAGCTAAGGATCATCTCCGTGCCGTTATAAAGGCTGCCGTCGGCAGGAGTGGGATTATAGGCCTTTGCCATAACCTTTTTTATGGCCGTAAGAGTTGCATTTATTGTGAGCTTACCGTTTCCCAGGGCCTCGGTATAGTGATCGGCATAGCCGCCGCCGGCAAAACCCAGAAATACATAAATTTCCTCGCCAGCATAAGTATCAATGGTGCCGGAGCGTCCGCCGTAGTCTCCGAGTTCATCACGGCCGGCGATAAAATAATTCGAAGAACTCTCAATATAAAGCTGCCATGCCCATGCAGCCTTCCAGGTCTCATTCGGAATTGAAATGTCTATTTGCAAACGGCACGGCACTCCGGCGGGAAATTCATCGATTCGAAGCCGCCCTTCTACTGTGCCGTTGGCATCCTGGTAAAAATACTCCATCAACTCCCATCCGATATCGAATTCGTACGAACCGGCAACTTCGGCAGATAGAACAACTTCGTTCGGCTCGACAGATGCATCCGCTAAAGCGGAAATCCCGACATGACCCATAAACTGGATTTCATCATAATAGGCCGCGGCGTAAGATCGGGCGTTGGTAGCTTCTTTGTTTTTATAGTCAGAAGCCATAGCTAAGCCAAAATAGTCATACCAACCGACCTCCGCCAAAGCTTCGGCAGTGGTTTGGTAATCAAACGTAAGTGCAAAGACAGTTTGAGATAGAACGCTCGAAAGCAGGACAGATGCTGCTACAATTAATGTTTTACTGTTTTGCATTATTTCGTCTCCTCTTCAAACGATATTGTAATTTAATCCGGTCATTAGTTCAAGAAATTTCACAGCCCGGATGGATTTTATTCAGGAGTATTTGAAAGTTACAAGGCTTGCAAAACATGCTGAAAGAGCGTATAAATTAAGCTGTCATGGCAAAAGATGTAAGCAAACAAATTGAGCGGCTTCGTGAAGAGATTCGCAGGCACGATTACCTTTATTACGTACTCAATCAGCCCGAAATCAGCGACCGGCAATACGACAGGCTCTTTGCAGAGCTGAAAAAGCTGGAAGCCGCCAATCCGCTGTTTGTAACCGCCGATTCGCCGACTCAGCGCGTGTCCGAACGGCCGCTGGAAGGTTTTGCCACCGTCAGGCACGCCGTACCGATGCTCAGTATGGACAACACTTATAACGCCGATGAGCTTACTGCGTTCGATGAGAGAGTGGCAAAGCAGCTCGGAAGCAGGGATTACGATTACGTAATCGAGCTGAAAATCGACGGGCTCGCGATAAGCCTTCGCTACGAAGGCAGCATGCTCGTCACGGCCGCCACTCGCGGCAACGGGGAAATGGGCGACGATGTTACCGCCAACGTGCGTACAATCAGGGCGGTCCCGCTCGTACTAATGGACGGCGATAAAATTCCCGCCGTGCTCGAAGTCCGCGGCGAAGTTTATATGCCCACAAGCTCTTTCGTCGAGCTAAACAGACTTCGCGCCGAGGCGTGTGAATCGGCCTTCGCCAATCCGCGAAACGCCGCGGCAGGCTCTTTGAAACTGCTCGATGCGAGAATCACCGCTGCCAGGAACCTGTCTTTCTTCGCATACGCCACAGGGCAGGTCTCCGAGCCATTGGCTTCAAATCATTACGAGAGTCTTAAAAGATTCAGGGAACTCGGCCTGCCCGTAAATCCGAATATCAAAAAAGCAAGGGATATCAAAGAAGCCATCGAGATTTGTGACGGTTGGAGCGAAAAACGCTCGGAGCTGGATTACCAAATCGACGGCATGGTGATAAAGATCAACCGTTTCGAGCAGCGGGATATACTCGGCGCTACCGGCCGGGCGCCCCGGTGGTGCATATCCTATAAATTCGCCGCCGAGCAGGCCGAGACCACCATCGAATCCATAGATGTACAGGTCGGCAAGAGCGGGATTTTAACGCCGGTGGCGAATCTGACGCCGGTCCTGCTGGCCGGGACAACCGTCAAGCGCGCCAGCCTGCACAATTTCGACGAGCTCAAACGTCTGGGCGTCGGACAAGGTGACACAGTAATCATCGAGAAGGCCGGAGAGATAATACCGCAGGTAGTCGAAGTAAAGGCAAAAGCGACATCGAACGTTCCGCTTTTTGAGATACCTAAGACGTGTCCGATTTGCAATTCCATCGCCGTCAAAGACGAAGACGGCGTATATATCAGGTGTGTGAACCGGGATTGTCCGGGCCAGTTGAAGGAACGCCTGAAATACTTTGCCGGGCGAGGACAGATGGATATTGAAAATCTCGGTCCGGCCCTGATCGACCAACTGATAGAAAACAGACTGGTCGGAAATTTCGCGGACCTCTATAAGCTTAGTGAAATCCAGCTTGCCGGGCTGGAGCGGATGGCTGAAAAAAGCGCGGCCAATGTGATAACCGCAATCGAAGAAAGCAAAACCCGCCCGCTGTGGCGTTTGATTGCCGCATTGGGAATCCGTCATATCGGGGGCCGGTCGGCACAAATATTGGCCGAACATTTCAGCTCGCTAAACGCCCTGATGAAAGCCGCGGAAAATGATCTTGCCGAGATAGACCAGATCGGCCCGACGATGGCAAAAAGTATCTATGAATATTTTCGCGACCCCGAGAATCACTCCGTAATCGACCAGTTATTAGACGCCGGAGTAAAGCCCGAGCAGCCAGAGACCCGGCGATCGGACAAACTGGCCGGAAAGATATTCGTTGTCACCGGGACGCTGGAAAACCTCAGCCGGCAGCAGGCCCAGCAGGCAATCAGGCAGGCCGGAGGAAAGTCATCGGGCTCTGTCAGCAAAAAAACCGATTTTGTGCTGGCAGGCGAGAATCCGGGAAGTAAACTGGAGAAGGCAAGAAAGCTCGGGATCGAGGTAATAGACGAAAAGCGGTTTTTGAAAATGATGGAAGAATAGTCACAAAGACGACTTAATAGATTTACTTTCTTGACAAACAGGACAAATTTTGCTCGAATTAAAATATGGATACGGCAGAAAGCAATTGGCTCGCTCTCAAAAGGATGCTGTAAAATGAGTATCAAAGACGAGAAATTTATGGAGATGGCATTGAGACTCGCCCGGCGGGGAATTAGCTCGGTGGAGCCGAATCCCGCGGTCGGAGCTATCATCATAAAAGCCAATCAGATCATCGGCAGGGGCTGGCATAAGAAGTTCGGCGGCCCACATGCGGAAATCAACGCCCTGGAAGACTGCCAGACATTAGGCGTCAGGCCCAACGGCGCTACGATGTACGTCACTCTCGAACCGTGCTGTCATCACGGAAAAACCGGTCCCTGCACGGAGGCTATTATATCGGCCGGCATAAAGAAAGTTTTCGTCGCAATGACCGATCCGTCCGAGCATGCCGGCGGCAGGGGCATCGAGCAATTGCGTAATGCCGGTATCGAGGTGCAAACCGGTATTTGTGAAGCCCAGGCAAAAATGCTCAACGCTCCTTTTATCAAATACGTCACTACCGGCAAGTGCTGGGTGATCTTAAAATGGGCGCAGAGCATAGACGGGAGAGTCGCCTGGGGCGACGGAATTGACAATCGAAGGTGGATTTCCAACGAGCATAGCAGGAGAGACGCACACAAATTACGCCGGCGGGCCCAGGCAATCTTAGTCGGTATCAATACGGTAATCGCCGATGATCCGCTATTAACGGCCCGCCCGAACAAAGGCAAAAAATCTGCCAGGATCGTAATGGACAGCTTTCTTAGAATCCCGCCGGACTGCCAACTCATTTCGACAATCGATGAAAGCCCCGTTATGATCTTCGCAAGCCAAAGATCGGTCCAGGCAAAATCTGATATAGCCCAGGAGCTGTCGAACAAAGGGGTCGAACTGCTCGCCTACCCGGACACAGATCGTTCCAACCTGCATTTTCTGCTTGCCGCACTGAGCGATCGCGGTATCACTCAATTACTCGTCGAAGGCGGACCCACCATATTAACGTCATTTCTGAAAGAGAACCTTGCCGACGAAATCATCGTTTACATCGCGCCGAAGATACTCGGATCGCAGAGCAGTATCGGCATAACCCGGCCAATGTCTGAACTGTCGGAAGCTGTCGGCCTGCATAATGTTGAAGTCGATTGTTTCGGCGATGATGTTCGCTTTCGCGGCCTGACCGAAAAAGCGATAGACGAAATTTCCTTTGACCCCGAAAGCAGCTTCGAGATTCAAACGGTTTCGGAACCCGCCAATGAATAAGAGGCAGGTAGTCAGACTGGCGATTGAGGGACGCGAAGTCCCGTATGTCCCCTGGCATTGTAATTTTACCGTCGAGGCGGCCGGCAAGCTGCGAAAGCATTTCGGCACAGATGACCTCGAGCAGGCCCTGGACAACCATTTTGTCAAGCTGGGTCGTGATATAGGTTTTTTTACCGATCTTGGCAACGACCTTTTTCGCGATGTCTTCGACGTCGTATGGGATCGCAGCGTCGACAAAGACATCGGTGTAGTCGAAGGCCGCATCCTGCCGGAGCCAACACTTGCCGGCTACGATTTTCCCGATCCCTTGAACAGCCTTATTTTCGCCGACATTCCTGAGAAACTATCCCGGTACAGCGATTGTTTCCGGGTCTTCAAAATCGGTTTTTCGCTGTACGAACGGGCCTGGACGCTGCGCGGGATGGAAAACCTTATGATGGATTTCCTGGACCATCCGGACTTCGTGCGGCGTTTGCTGCGTTCGATAGCCGACTATAACATCGCCCAGTTTACCGAAGCTTTGAAATACGATATCGACGCGGTATATTTCGGCGACGACTGGGGCCAGCAGACAGGCCTGCAGATGGGGCCGCGGCTCTGGCGGCAATTCATCTTCCCGGAATTGCAACGGATGTACTCGCTGGTTCGTGACACCGGTAAATACGTTTTCATACATTCGTGCGGCAAGGTCGACGAGCTTTTCGACGACCTTATCGATATCGGGCTCAATTGTTTCAATCCGTTCCAGCCCGAGGTCATGGATGTCTTCGGAATTCTTAAAAGTTATCGAGGCCGGCTCGCATTCCATGGCGGACTTTCCACACAGCGAACGCTGCCGTACGGCTCTATCGAAGACGTGAGCAGCGCAACAAGAAAGCTCCTGGACGCCGGCGCCGATGGCGGATACGTTTTCGCACCGGCACACGCAGTCGAGAGTGATGTCCCGCTGGAAAATATGCTGGCTTTCATAAAAATTCTCCATGCCCAGTCGGGCTACGAAAGGCAATAATTTTATATTAATATGCATAGTAAGGATTACGCAAAGTGCAACGAATAGTTTTTGCAGATTCATGGTCGGGGTTTTTCGCCGGATTTAATCTCAAATCGTTTGACGATTTATATGGTAACCCGGCGGTAAAGACAATAGGCGTAAACAAGAAACGCAACATCGTTACGTTCAGCCTCGGTTCGGATTCGCATAAAAAGCGGTTTTTCATGAAGCGTTTTTGCCATCCATATTTCAAAGATATGCTGTTCAGTTGGCGCAACATCGGCCGGCCCTGTTCGCAAGCCCGGTACGAATGGGAAAACGCCAGGCTGCTTCTCGACAACGGCATAGAAAGTTACAGGCCCGTATGCTTCGGCGAAAAAATATCATGCGGCATCGAGCGCAACTCCTTTTTTGTCACCAAAGAGCTGCAGTTTCAATGCCTGACCGATTTTGTCCGACAAAACTGGGCCGGCTTTAAGCGGCGGCAGAAAGAAAAAGTCATTACCGGCATAGCTGAATTCGTTCGCAAAATACACGCTTTAAATATCAGCCTGCCGGACCTGTACGTCTGGCACATTTACATAACCGAAAACGCCGCCGGCGAATACGACTACGCGGTAATAGACCTTCACCGGATGTCACGCAATGTCACGAGCAGGAGCCGCAAGATAAAAAATCTCGGCAGACTGCACTACAGCATGCTCGATAGCTACTTCGACGAAGGACTAAAGCATTTGTTAGTCAAATCTTACTTCGCTGATTCCGGTGACGGTGACGTCACCAAATTTTTCGCCAAGATCAAAAAGTACTCGCGCGCAGTTAACACCAGGCGCGTTCCGATACAATATTAAGTACAAAAACATTAAACTGCCCGCTCATTTTATCAGCTTGAGAATTTCATCGATGTCGTTCGGCGCCTCGACCGGGGGATTGCTGAACTGTCCCTGTTTATCCTTATGGTAGTTGACCGTTCTGTCCGGGTCTTTCAACGCATGGCCCGTCAATACGCAGGCAACTCGCTGGCCGGCGTCGATCAGACCTTCGGCGCGGAGGTGTTTCAAGCCGGCGATTGTCGCCGCCGAGGCCGGCTCGCAGCCCAGGCCGTGCTTGCCGATAACCGCTTTGGCGTCGAGAATTTCCTCGTCCGTGACCGCCCGAACTACACCGTCGCAGACATCGATCGCCCGCAGGCATTTTTTCAGATTGACCGGCCTTGATATTTCTATAGCCGATGCGCAGGTGTGCGGCGAGAAGTTCCTTGCCGTCAAATCGTCGTAATAGTTATCGATGATCGCCTGGTCAACGCGACTGTCATTCCACGCAAGCTTCTTGTTATTGACCAGGTCGGTCAGGGTATCGGCGCCGGTTGCGTTAATTATCGCCATGCGCGGCACCTGGTCGATCAGGCCGAGTTGTTTCAACTCGGAGAAGGCTTTGCCGAATGCGCTGGAGTTTCCGAGATTCCCGCCGGGCACGACGATCCAGTCGGGCACCTCCCAGCCGAG
>DQCG01000485.1:3324-13343 GCA_003533825.1 Phycisphaerales bacterium | reverse complement strand
TTTCGCCGTCCTTGATCGAAAGAGCAAACATGGTTGTGATGCGATCCCTGGGTTTCACGGCGGAGACCTGCCCGCTGTACAGAACCACGTCGTCGTACAACACGAGTGTCGCGCCGCCGGAGCTTCGCATGTTTTCTTTCTTTGGCAGTGGTTCCGATGTCCAAAGGGGTAGCCCGGTGCGATGGTCGAAACATTGGATTCTACGGCCGTCATGGAAGAGAACACGCTGGTCATCGGCCGCAAGTGACAGCGAAACCAGCCCTGATTCTTTTTGCCACAGCACCCGGCCGGAATCCGGATCGATTGCCATGATCGTTCGCGGAGCCTGAGTCCACAGCGGGTTCGTGACGTCCTTGTTCATCTCGGTCAGCGTAGCATAGCGTCTTTTCGGGTCGCTCCGCAGGGGTTGATCTTCGCCGGCTACCGACAGCAGCAGCACGCCATCGGGACAGAGAATCTCCTCGGTCGCTTTCGTGCCGTCGTAGGTTCGGATTGTCTTGCCCGTGGCCGCGTCCAGAGCCGACAGCGGCGCATCGATGCCGAGTGTCACGTACACCCGGTCGCCCCTGGCAACCAAGCGGCGAGCCAATAGTTGCGGGCCGCTCTTGAGCCGCCAAAGGTGCGGATGCCATAGCTCTATATTCCGTTTCCAGAGCAGCTTGCCGTTAAACGCATCGCGTGCGATGAGCCGCCACTTGGGCGGGATGAGAATAGATGCCCGGGGCGCTTCGTCAAAAATGTAGAATAACCGCCCGTTCGCCGAGACGACCGCGCTGACGCTCGACATGTGGTCGTGCTGCCGTGAATAACGCGGCCCGGCCAGCCACTGGTACCGTCTGGGCGGTTCGATGACACTATCGTGGGCAACGGCGTTGTTGCTGGGATCGTGCAGATAGTGAGTCCACTCGTCGATCTCCTTCGGACGGGATTTTATAGTTTTCTCCCAGCGGCCATCCGACTTGAGGTAAGCCGCGCCTTTGGGCGCCAGGATACGCATGACCTCGGATTTTGGCACTCCGCCAAGGTTCTCGGAAACAACGAGATTGACCGAGTTGTCGATGTAGGGCAATCGGTCGACGGAGCACAAATCTACGGAGACGTTGCCGTATTGACCGAGTGATTTGATGTGCCTGCGGGCCGCAGCGACGTTTTCCGGCTTGCTGTCAAGGCCATGGACGATATAGCTGTTGTTGGCTCGCAGCGCTGCGGTCAGCTTACCGTTACCACAACCGATGTGGACTATCAGGCCGCCTTTGATGCCGGTAGCATCCAGGATTTGTCTGGCTTGCTGTGAGTCCGCATGGCCTGATGTGGCAAACAACGCCAATAGCGAAATAATGATTACAATAATCCGACGGTTCTTTGCTTTATGGGTTCGCATGACAATCTCCTTCAACCTGAAATTCTCAATTCATGTTTCATATGCACTCATGATGCATATCGGTTCTATATCATATCAAAAAGGCTATTCAACTCAAATAGTTTTAGCCTTGAGAAACATTTAGCCGATGCTCAAAGTCTCTGCAAAATAATGCCGCCTACTATGAAGACGGCTCCGATGATCGTAGAGGGGAGAATTTTCTCGCCAAGGACGAAGTATATCACCACCAACGAAAGAAAGGGGACCAGGTAGATAAGGCTGGCGACGTTAGCGGTTGTTTTGGAAAGCTTCAGGGCTTTGAGCCAGATCAAGAACGTGATTCCCATCTCGAAAAGGCCGACATAAGTTACAGCGAGGGCGACCTTCAAGCTCGGAATTCTGAATTCGCCGGCAACCAGCATCAGTGCAAAGACGTAGACGGATGCAAACGTGAAGTTTAGGAACAGACGGAGGACCTCGTCTCGCTTGTCTTTGACGTTGTATATCCAGTATAGCGCCCACGGTATCGAGCTGCCGGTGGCCAACGCGACTCCGAGCGGATCGGTGAATCTGAAGCTCAGGATATGCCCCTTCGTTGAGATGACCAGAACTCCGGAGAAGCTGATCAATATAGCAATAATGTCCCTTCGTTTGATTTTGTGCTTTAGTATCGGGATCGACAGCAAAACAAGCGTCAGCGGCCAGACGAAATTGAGCGGCTGGGCCTCCTGGGCGGGGAGAATCGAGTATGCTTTGAAAAGGACGATATAGTAGAGAAAGGGACTCAGCAAACCCAGGAACGCCGAACGGGCAAGGTCGGCCATTGAAAGAGCTTTGAGCATCACCGCTTTCCCGGAAAGCAATAGATAAACAAACAAAGCGGCACTTGCGACCAGCGAGGCACCGAATAAAAGAGGAAGGACGGGTACATTCAGTCGCTCCGGCGACAGACATATCTTGAAGGCCGATGCGGAAGTAGACCAGAACAGAACGGCAACAAAAGCACAGACGTAAGCCCTTTTTTGTTTTTCCATATCAGCCGGTACGAAATAACATTGCTTTGCGAATCAGTCGTCACGGCTATTTATAGCCTGTTGAGGGAATTTCTGCAACACTTTCGCCGTGGCGAAGTTGTTCATTGCTTTTGAGGTAACAATTTAATACGTACTAAGTATTTTACAGCGGTAAATCGCGGCGATACCAGATGACGCCACCCAGTACGGTGGAAATGACAAGGAGCGATAACAGCACGCACATATCACTCACGGGCCATCCGGGCTCGATGAAGATCTTTCCCCCATCAACATAGTTGAAGATAGTGACCGGATCGAGCCATTTCATTCGGGGCCACCATTGGGTGATAATCATAATAAAATAATTCACAACCAGATAAGCCACCGTTATCGAGACAGCCATGCCGCGTCTAAAACAAGCTGCCGCGAGAAGTGCGATTCCACCGACCGCGCTGGCGAGGATTCCACCGTTGACTGCTAATTTGAAAAAGCTATAGAGCGGAACTTCCTGTTCGAAATCGTACAGATTCGTGGAGACCACGGTTCCAAGAAACATCACGACGACAAGGGCGTACATACCGACTGTAGTGACAAGCCCCGCGCATATATAAACTTGAGTTTTTGTGGTTTGCCGGCTGAGTATCAGCTCCATCGTTCCTCTCTGGACTTCGCCGGCGAGCAGGGCGGTAGGGACGCCCACGGCAAAAAGCATATATAAGAGTAAAACCAGAGGCTCCTGATAGCCGGCGGCAATCAGGCCGGCAATATTTCCAAATTCTAAAGCATCCCCACCTATGAATGCTTTAATATAAGGTCCGAGCACATCGATGTACTGAAGCATTGCTTTGACACGATCATTATCATGGACAATACCGCAAATCGCCAATTGAACAAGGAATATCATTAATGCGATCAAAAACCACGCCGGCAGTATGCGGAGCGTCCAGAATCGCAGTAAAGGCCACGGAAGTGGAGGGCGATGGTTATTCTTCACGGTCTGCCTCCCGTTGATAATACTGAATGAACGCATCTTCCAGCGATGTCTCTGTTGTAGCAATACGATCGACTTGATACTGGGCAAGCCACTTTAATAAGGCATCGATAGTACCCTGGTAAGCAACAAGCAATGTATTTGAATTCTGCTGGATAACTCGCACACCCGCCAGTTCGCCCGGAAGTAGCTGCGGGACCGATGTTCCTTCTACGAACCAGACCTTTATGCGTCGCTGGCCTTGCTGTACGATTTTCGATATCGGCGCCAGCTCGACAAGTCGTCCCTCGCGCAAGATGGCTGCCCGGCCGCAAACAGCCGCCACTTCGCTGAGATCATGGCTGGACAACAGGATTGTCGCTCCGGCCTGGGCTGTCTCACGAATCAGATCGAGCACGATCTGGCGTATGAGTGGATCGAGGCCGATTGTCGGCTCATCTAAAATAAGTACTTCGGGCTGATGCTGAAATGCATATGCTATCCCCACTTTTTGTCGATTGCCTTTCGAAAGGGCACGCATCTTCCGATCCAGGTTCAAATCGAGCCTTTCGGCCAGTTGCTCTTGATGTTGATTGATTTCATTACTGTGACCTAATCCGGCAAGAAGTCTGAGCAATTTTCTTGGCGTCAGTCCCGGCCATGCGCGAAAGTCGCCGGGCAGATAGCCAATACGATTATGCTGCGTTGCCTTCCCATGGATGACGCGCTGGCCTAAAACGCTGCATTGGCCGCTCGTCGGCCTGAGCAGGCCCATCAGGCAACGAATTGTCGTCGTCTTGCCGGAGCCGTTCGGGCCGAGATAGCCGAAAATCTCGCCCTTTTCGATGCTAAAGGACAAGCCCTCGATTCCTCTGGCTGAGCCGTACCGTTTTGTCAGCGTCTTAACTTCGAGTGCCTTCATAGAACCTATTGTCTTCAATTATCCGCTTTCTGTCCAGTTGAAAGCAAGGCGGCAGTTTGGCCGCATCGGCTCTTAACAGGCAAACGTTCATCAGGCCAACACGCTCGAAACGCTCCCTGGCTTTTTTCAGAATGCCCATCGACAGATCGATTCCGATGATCGTGGCCTTAGGAAATTTTGCGTAGAAAGGACTGGTGAAGACTCCCGTTCCCACCGGCACGTCCGACAGTATCCTGTCGAAATTAGACGGCAGATACGACAGGACCGTATCGGCGTACGTATTATCATCGCTGAATCCCCAGACGACCGTATTGCATATTCGCGTTAGCATACGCGGGCGCGGTGTCAGTACCGAATCATAGCGGTTTGCAATTTTGTCGTACGCTGTAGAAACCTTATCCGCGGCCCCATGGCAAAAATCGACAATTCCATCGACGACCGGATATTCTATATCGGAGTCTTCGGCACGTACTATCGTATTGCCTTCGTCAAATCGAAGTTTTTTCCCCATTTCAGGACATCTGAGAATGTCTGTCAGTTCCATAGTCTGCTTTCAAATGTCGGAGGCAGGCTTCGAGCTTTAGTTCTGTTGCTGCCATTGACAGGTGGCGATCTCTCATATTTTACTGCTTAAATTACAAAATCACACGGAAACAGACCTGCCGGCTTCCTGTTAAGGGATTCAATATGTAGCTACGACCGGCAGATGATCGGAAAGGTTGCTCTGGATCACCCGGTGCTCAAGCAACTGCCAATCACTGGGAACGAAGATGTGGTCAATTATGCGGTGCGGATTGTAGGAGGAGATTGTAAATGGGCCATCGAGCTTGGCGGCGAATACCTTCCCCAGCATCCACACATCTATGTTGAATGTACACGAACAGGTGAGTTCTTTGAAACAAAATATCAAGTGGTACTCAAGGGAATCTACGGAGCGTCCCGAACAATATATTCCCCAAAGATTGAAGATAGAGCAAAGTATTTTCCCAAAAGGTTTCCTAATCCAAATAAGCAACCGGGGCAATTGAAGAATCTACCTGAATAAGTAGGTTATTCATCGATTCCACCATCTTAACAATTGCCCTCTTCAAATCATTATCAGCTTATCGCTGTTGTTCCCAAGCTATAAAATATTGTCGGCTTTACAATCGTAATCGTCCGGGCCTTTCAATGGCTCTGATAGTGGGCCGTAAGAGCCGAGCAAAACGCCGTCCCAGCGCCGCTCTATGACAAAGATTTCGCCGGTTTCACTATGTTGATAGAAGTATTTACTTGTCTGATTTTCGGGTTTCATTTCACTTCTCGGTTATTGTGGAAGTGTAGGTGCTCCTTCAGGGCGAAACCATTGAACAGACTCATCGATCCTTGACAAATCCATCTCACGCCTTAGATCATCTCTCAAGTCTCTTAATAGTTTATCCATGGAAGCAGAACCCTTTTTCTGAAAATCACCCATAAATTTATTTGCTTTGGTTATCTGTGAATCGGTTCCAAAAAGTTGAATATCTGCCATTGCAGTCTCCATGTCTGCAAAATACTGAGATTCAGGTTTTGGCTCACGCCATGAAGCATTAGCAAGCTTGTTGTATGCACTGATGAGATACTCGATCCGTAAATCTCGCTGTTTGTTGGCTCTTTCCCGTTTTGCGGCTAAGTAATTTCCAAAGAAATAAATAATCAATGTAATAATCGCCGTCACGAGCAGTGGAAAGATTCTTTCCCAGAAATACACTTTACAAGACTTCTCTTTCATTTTTCTCTCTTTCATATTTGTGGACCGAAATCTTCACAAGCTTACCCGACACGTCCTCATGGCAACGTATCTTATTTCAACTACCTTAGTGACTTATTACCGTCCGTTTTTCAGAGTCTCCTTTTTTTGATTTTCTAAATAGTGTTCTACCTGCCAAAGTATTTCTTTAATCGATGTTGAGTCGGGATGCTGGACTGTGTCGGCTACGCGCTCGAAACGTGAGTCGGGATACGTAATTATCTTCAAATCCGCAACAACTCGGACAGTCTTGTTCTGTTCAATAAGTGTATAGGTGACACGGGAATTTGGTTGCATATTATAACGACCTTCAGGCCGCATGGCACCTGTCCAGCCTGTTATTTGTTTTTCAAAGGCAATTGAATGGCCTGACTGCTCTCTAATACTGTAACCCAACTTAAGCATTTCATCTTTGAGTTTCATGCCAATAAATATTGGGTCAGTACCCGTAACCGTAATTTCTTGACGTTCACTCGGCGTAATATCCCTGTTAGTAATTGCACAACCGGTTAGTAAAAGACAAAGTACTAAATCGAAAATTCTCTCTCTCATCTTCTCGCCACCTTAATCAAGTCTTATATTACCCACTAATCGCTTCGCCCCACTATTATAACAATCACCTGCCTCACTTCAACTGATATGTTCTGAATTTCAATCAAATCCACAGGCAAAAACAGTATAAGGCGTTTAGATTGTTTTCATTGTTTCTGTTGCGTTTGTTCTTCTATTTTCTCGCGCTCGAACTTCTTCAACGTTTCCTCAAGTAGTTCTTCTAATTTCTCGCTTTTGAACTTCTTCCACTCTTCTTCATCTTCAAATATAACCGCACCTTGTTCTGGATCTGTAGCCCATTCTTTGAATTCTTTCGGAGCGTTCTTTATGTCGTATATGTTCGCGTATTCTATGTTCCTGATGTCCCGCCAGTTCTTGATATCCCTGAGGTCTGCTCCGGCGAGATTCGCGAGGCTGAAGCTTGCTTCGGAGAGGTTCGCGTCCGTGAGGTTTGCTCCGGCGAGATTCGCCTTAATGAGCATTGCTTCGGAGAGATTCGCGCTAATGAATTCTGCTCCGGCGAGATTCGCATTAAGGAGCGTTGCTCGGGTGAGGTTCGCGTCCTGGAGCGTTGCTCGGGTGAGATTCGCTTCCCCGAGGAATGCTTGGGCCATGTTCGCATCCGTGAGGATTGCTCCGTCGAGATTCGCAAATGCGAGTTTTGCGTTTTCGAGGTTTAAATTTGGAAGGTGCGCCTTAGATATGTCTATGCCCACCAAGGAAACCTTGTCTTTGTGTAAATCTTCGAGAGCGTCCTTCCTTCCGCCACCTCCTGATTTTCCTTGGGCTATATTGATTACTTGCCAAGCCTGATAGTGTTTCGCTTTTCGCTGGTTTTCCAATTGTGATTCCAAGTGTTGTACTTGCAATTGCAAATTTTTTGATTGCATCTTCCGTTCATGGTATCCCACGATATAGAAGATTACGGCAACAAGGATTGTAAGGCATTCGACGTTCCTTAAGAAGTTGAGAAAAGACCAATGCTGTACCCAATACGATAGCAACTCATAAAGCCGTTTTAACACGATGAAAAACCAGAGCCACTTGTGTTTAATTGATTGCCTACGTTCCCGCCAACTTTTCGGTTTTTCAGAATCGCTCATAATATCCCTTTTAGATGATTTTCTCGCAAAGCTTACTTCACAATTTTAACGATCATGTTTCTAATTTACAATCAAAAGTATCAACTATTTTTACAACAAGTCACCTATTCAAAAACAAGAAAAGTAACAAGATTTTCATTTCCAGAATCACCCTGGAATTCACGGGTTGTCGTAAAGGCTTTATTGTTGGGGACTTGTGGGGCTTCTAAAAGTGAATCCGGCGTTTAAACCTCCGGATTAATAGTTTGTCTTCTATCACAATGGGCTTGCCCTTAGTTACGTGAGCACTCACACGTCATAATAGAAACACGCCAAGCGGCGTTTTTAGTCTATACGAATTGAAGTTTCTTCGAAATTACTGCTGTGACTCTTTAAAACTGTTACTTGTAATTTGACAGGACGGATTTCGCCACGCCTTCGTTGATTGTGCCGGCATCGAGAAGGGCGCTGACTGATTCGGTCATTGTTACCATCCCGTGCTTTTTGCCCGTCTCGATGACGCTCCTCAGGAAGAATCCGCCTTTTCTCCTGATAATATTCTTTGCGGCACTCGTGACAACTAATACCTCGCAGGCGACCCGCTGTTCGCCTTTTACCGTGGGGATTAGTTCCTGGTGAATTATGCCCTGAAGAGATTCGGCCAAAAGAAACCTCAACTGGCCTTCATCGGTGGCGGGGGCATAGCTCAAAAGCCTTTCGATAATCTTATCGAGTGATATGACGTGCAGCGTTGAAAGGACCATAACGCCGGTCTCTGCGGCCGCCAGCGCGATCTTGATGGTTTCATAGTCTCTCATCTCGCCTATCGCAATGACATCCGGGTCCTGTCTCAGAGCCGCCCTCAGTCCCGTATAGAAGCTCTTTGTATCCCTTCCGACTTCTCTTTGCCTGACGACGCCTGCTTTGTTCGTATGTACGTACTCGATTGGGTCCTCGATGGTCACGACGTGCTTTTCGCTGGTCGTGTTTATTTCATTTATCATCGCCGTCATTGTCGTGGTTTTGCCCTGGCTGGTGCTTCCGGTTATCAGCACAAGCCCTTTTGTCCTGCCTGCAAGGTCTTTGACGATGTCCGGCAGGGACAATTCGCGGATCGTTCTGGGCCGGTTGGGAAGGATTCTGATTGTGGAGCCGACCGCGCCATTAAAATAGCCGACATTGATCCGATACCTGCCGGCTCCGTCCGCCAGCATCAGGTCGAAATCAAGATTCTTCTGAAACTCGGCCTGCTGCTCTTCGGTAAGTAGCTCAAGCGATATGTCCCGGCTCTGCTCGGCGGTAAGCTTTTCTTTCGTAATCGGGACCAGTTTTCCCCCCACTCGAAAGAGAACCGGAGCACCGGCACAAATATGGATATCAGTCGCCTGCTGGGCTTTTGCGTGTTCTAAGAGTTGTTTTCTGCTGATCATAGAACTCGATTCTGTATCTGCCGGTGTCTTTAAGAGTTTGTCTGCCGCGGCTGCAAGATGTATCGACCTGAACTTCCGCCCGGTTGTCTGATGCTCGACGAATCGTTACATCCAGTTCAGAGACGCGGATATTCATTTTGCTCACATCTAATTGTATCGTTTTATCGAGAATTTCGCCACTTTTATTTCGGATATTTTTCTTAGCCCACACCAAGCCGCTCGCTTGCAGGTTCCGCCTGCATGCCCTCAGATAGGCGGTCTGCGACTGGAAATGCATGGTTTTCACGATATCGGACAAGGCGTACATCTCGACTGACATGATCGCAATCGCCATGATGACAATTACCAGCACAAAACCGTTTTGCCTTATTTTCTTCATCTCTATTCCGGTTCCTTTCCGAGGGCGCCTACAAAATACAGGTGCGAGTGAGCCATTTTCTTTTTCAACTGGCCCCGTTTCGTATACTCGACATGGGTATTCGTCTCGACGGCATAGCCCTGACCGTTTCTTGCCCAAACCTTCCATTCCACGTTCCCGTGAGGTATTGACCAGACTCTTTCATCTTCAGCCTCAGTTTGTGTAGTGTCCGTGAGTTTTTGCCGAATTACCTGCCCATCTTTTAACTGATAGCATATCACGCCCTCTGCCAGTTCAATCAAGAGGATCTTATCACTCGCTGTCTGTCCCGCGAACGATTTCGGCAGGCCCTTTGCTACGTCGGTGTCCTGCTGTATCTGCGCCAGCATACCCAGCAGATTTGTGTTCTCCTGTACTATGCGGTGGGACCATGGAATCTCGCTGATAAATGTTTTGAATAATCCGTCGATGAGAAGAAACACGAACGGAAGCACGACGATTACTACGAGCATTTCTATTAAAGTAAAACCCTTACGCATATTTATCACTTCCCTTCGGCTA
>DQCG01000485.1:0-3183 GCA_003533825.1 Phycisphaerales bacterium | reverse complement strand
GTCCCCGGCTGATTTCTCAATGGAAACGCTGATTCGAGGCCAAATCCGGCTGACATCTTCATCAGGGATCGATTGACCCGTTGCAGTCAGGCTGTCAAGCTCTGCCTGGGCCGCGGCGATACATTGCTGTCTGACCAGTTGATACGAGTTGAACTTGGCAATACCATTAAGTGAAAATGCCACTGAGGCTAGGAGCATTGCCAGAATAGTCAAGCTAACCGTCATCTCAGCTAATAAAAAGCCGCCGTATCTTCTGTTTTTACAAAACATTATTTTTTGCCCTATTCATATTTTTATTAAGGTATCGTCATATCTGATAAAATTGTGATTATTACAATACTCGGAGAAAATATCGCATATATAACAAATCCAACAATTGCCCCCATGACAAGGATTAAGCAGGGCCACATGATGAATCGGGCGAGGTTCACGCAGTAGCTGTAGTTCGAGCGATAGAACGACTCAAGCGTTTCCAGTATCGTCAGAGTGTTGCCCTGATTTACCTTCTCGTCGAACGCCCATGCCAGGGGAGAGCCTAATCCAGATTTTCTGATCGCCATGGCGATATTATCACCTCGTTCCACTTTTTCCAGCCACTTTCGCAAACGCTTTTTAAAGCAGTTGTTCACGTCCAGATCGAGTGTATTATTGATTGCATCATTAACAGTGCAGCCGGCATTCAGTGACAGCCGCAGGAGCTCGACGACCTGGACCAGCGAATAATTCTTCTCGAAGTGATGGAAAACCGGCAGATGCCATTTTATAAAGTCACCCATTCGCGAGAGTAGATAAGGTTCATGATGTCGGCGAGGTCTGAACCTGACATAGATCAATGAGGGAACAATCACAATAATTATCAGTACAACTGAGAGCCAAATTAACCACGCATATTTATACGAAACAAAATTGGTAATTCTCATGAGAAATCGAGTAGCCGCCGGGAGTTTTGCCGACTCAATCATCTCATTTATTGCGGTTACAAACGATGGCATGATAAACGTCATCACTCCTAACAACATGAAAAACGTAAAGACCATTAATATAACCGGGTAAAGCGGGTGAACCGGTCGGATTTTTCTGCGTTCGTCCGTCTTGACCACCATATTCTCCTCAATTGCCTGAATCGCAAGGGGAAGCTGATCAATCCGCTCGGCAGCAGTGATCATTGCCACTGCATAACCCGGACACTTCGGATAGCCGCGTCTGATAGACTCACTCAGTGAGTAGCCCTGGACGAGCCATTTTTGTATTCTCTGCAAGATTACAGAGTGGCTGTCCGTACGGCTCCTTGCTGCTGATTCCAGCGCCATCGGCAGTGGTAGATTCTGCCGTATGCTCGAACCAATTGTGGAAATCACATAAACAGCAGTGGCATATGGTGATGTTATGCTATAGCTGATGAAGAAGATTATAAGAGGAACGACAAGCAGAACACCCAGAGAGCCCCAATTCGCAAAAAAAAGACCAGTGATTACCATCAAGGGCAGAATGAGGATACTTATAAGTATCCATTTTGCACACTTTTGAGGCCATTGATTCGAGTCAAGCTCACGTTTTGACATCAGCACGGCGAAGAGAGTCGCGATGAATATGACCGGCACGATTACTACAACCGCAGTATTTCCCTCTGCAACTCCAATCAAAATCATTGTGCCGGCAACAAATGGCGAAGTTACCAATGCGATTATCGGTTTCTTGAAACCGAGATACAAGTAAACAAGCAATAATAAAATTGTAATTATTATCAACATATCCTAATCCTACACAGATAAACTCGTTATAATTTGTATCATCGGCAAAAACATCGCAAGGATAGTCATTGCCAGAAAACAGCCCACTCCGATCAGCATAATTGGCAGCAATACCGCTTGTAATCTTGCCTGGCCGCACCGTGCTTGTTCGGCGTACATCTGGCCAAGGCTGTAGAGGTTATCCTGCAATTCGTTTCGCTGTGTGCCTAACTGAATCGAATAGAGAAACAATCTTGGTATCATTTGACAGAACTGTCCCGCCTCCAGTATATTGGCTCCCTGTTCGATCTGGCTTGCAAGTGCCTCGCTTTCAAGTATAAGCTTTTCACTTCCCGTAGCACCCGAGCTTAACCTGAGCGATACGGGCATATCTGAGCCGGCCGACACCATTATTGCCATTCCTTCAGACATCCTGCTGAGCATACTGCTATGATAAACTCTGCCGATAACCGCCATTTTTAAAAGAAGCGATTCCTTAAACCTCCGGCCTGCGGCGAAGGCCGAGAGCATTGCGAACAGAGCAAACATCACAACAATAACAAGTCCTACTATGGTCCAGAAAGGCACTACGTTTTGAGACATACTCAAGAAAAGAGCGGTCAGGGCCGGCAGCCTGCCGCCTGCCATTTCTTCAAGCACAGATCCGAACTGCGGGATGATGAACATGAATACGCCCGTTAAAATAATTGCCGCCAGAGCCAAAATAACCGCGGGATATGCCATAGCTTCAAAGATTATTCTCCTTGTCTGAGTGGCCATCTCCAGGTGCCTGTTGAGGCTGGTCAGCATTTCGCTCAATCGGCCTGTCTCGACTCCTGCTTTCAGTATTCGGCCATACAGGGGTGGGAAATGCTTCTGCCTCTTTTCGAACGCCTGCTCGATACTCACACCAGCTTCGAGTTCATCGGCGATTGCATCTACAAGCCGGCGCATCGACCTTGAGCTGATATCGCCGGCAAGCTCGCGCAGACCTCTTTCCAAGGGGATGCCGGCCTTGGTAATCGATGCCAACTGCTGATTGAAAAGCACAAACTCGTTTCTGCCGATAGCCGTCTTGGGCTTTTTGGCTTTTGCTTTTTCGACGGAGTTTACAACAAGCTGCATCTGTTTCAGCAGCTCGCCCGCCTCCTGATGTGTGCCCGCTTCAATCGAGCCCTTCATCAGCCTTCCCGCTGACGTCAATGCGTTATATTCGAATGTTGCCATTTTCTATCCTCGTATATCAAACTACTTTTTCAAAACAATCTCGTACTGAACAGCATCCCGCTCATTGCCACCTTCTGGTATGGCTGATTGCAGCACCGCGCCTGTGGCCGTGCGTCGATATTCAAAAGGTTTGTCGCTCAACATGTCCATCGGCACCTCCATCTGGCTTATATCGTTTAGCTTCTCCGGCAACTGGCCGTTGTGCGTGGCCGCATAATGCCGTATC
>DQCG01000619.1 GCA_003533825.1 Phycisphaerales bacterium | reverse complement strand
ATTGTGTGACGGCCGAACGATGCCAACCGAAAGGTTGCCCTCGACCAGACAGCCCTCAGACCGCTCGTCGAGATAATAGGCCAAGGCTCCGTATCCGCCGGTATCGATAATGTCGCGAATGAAATTGCCCCGCAACACAAGGTCTTTACCCGCGAAGCAGTAAATGCCGCCGCCATCGTGCAGCTCTTTCATTGCATGATAAATCAGGTTATACTCGATCCGATTCCGTAAGCCCCCGCAGTTTATGGCGGTGTACGGGCAATCATGAATCTCGTTATGGCTGATAATGCAGTCCCTGCCGCCACCCTGCAGGGCAATGGCGCTGGGATAAGTCAGCCCGACATCGTGGATGTGGTTGTCAGTCACGACGGCTTCGGCCCCTCGGCATCTGATACCGCAGGCGCCGGCGTTACGAACGTGACATCGCTCGATGAGCAGGCCGTCGCCGGAAGCTTTGATTCCCTGCCCGCCGACATTAACAATTTCCAGCTTGTGCAGGCGGCAGTTCTCTGCAAATGCTACGGAAATCGCCCCGTCGAATTTTCCCGCCCCGAAGCCGCCGGCTTCAAGCGGCGTGGTCGTAACCGAGAGCGTCAGGCCACGAACCGTAATATCCCGCGCAGGATTTTCCCGCTTGCCATGAATCCGAATGATCGATTCGATGGTCGGGGCGAAAACTTCCGCCTTGGCCATGTCCTCACCGGGCAGGGGCCAATAGACCAGCTTTCCGGCGGTGCGGTCGAGATACCACTGTCCGGGTTCTGCCATTCCCTCCCGGACGTTCCAGACGACGTACTTTTTAACGCCGAACGCCCCGGGCGGATGGCCCGACGGATTCGCAAAGGTCAGGGTCCGTGTCTCAGTGTCCATAGCCTTGAGGCCCACCATCGACTCGTCCCACATGTGATAGATCGTTACTTCCGCACTGCCGACATCCAGCCACGGGCCGATATCCCCGGATCGGTACTTCAGCGTCGTCAATTCCTCGCTCGTCGGCTTTCGTTTCCAGCCACCGCCTGTGGTGCTCATCCAGGGGATATCGAAGCTGCTGAGATGCTCGAAAAAACCTTCTTCCGGCAGCCGGGCGCGCCGGCAGAAGCGCCCGTTCACAACCAGGGCCCGGAAATCCCATTGTCCTGTTTTCACGCCGGGCAGCTCGACAGAATAGAACTTTTCGCCGTCCTTTTTCCAGCCGGAGACTCTCCTTCCGCCGTAGAGACAAACATCAGCCCCCGGCGCCGATTGTATTGTAAGGCCCGCATCGCCGGCGTTAAGTTCCAGCGGGTCATCAAGGAAGTATTCACCGGCCCGAATGATAATCTTCCGAGGCTGACCGGTGCCATGCTTTCGAGCTGCGATGCAGGCGGCGCCAACTGTGGCGAAGGGACCATCCGTCCGACCTGCGTTGTGCTCAGGCAGCCCGCCCGACCAGGAATCGCTGCCGTCGACGGCGACAAAATAAGTTACAGTTCCAGCATTCGCCGCCCGAGCAGGTGCAGTCAAAAAGCCAATGACGAGCGGCACTGCTGCGACCAAAAAGATATGCCGTATCTTCATCAATTCTCCGTTTCGGCGGATTCAGGCATCCAGACGGCCATTTCGTTCTTGCCGCGGTGCGCCCAGGCATAGTACGGAATAGCAACCACGTCGATGTCTTCTACGCTTTTTTTGCCGTCCTGCAGGATTTGTCCGCGGCCGGTGATTGTCACAACTCCGCCTAACAAATCGCCGTGATATTCGTTCCTTAATTCCGCATCCGTCGGCAAAATCAGGTTCGCGACTCCCTGCGGATTGTCCGCCCCCTCGAAACAGTAGACGACAGGGCCGCGCTGAACGGCAGTACGTCCTGCGTTGTCCCTGACATTCTCATGGGCCGCCACCCGCCGTACCGGCATCGGCAAATTCAATTCGATTACATCGCCCTTCTTCCAGGTGCGGCGAATCCGCGTATAACCCTTGACAATATTCAGAGCAACCGGATTGCCGTTGACCTTGAGCGAAACTTCTTCTGTGTTTCTATCGAGATAGCGATACAAATCACTGGGCACGGGGCTGTTCTGCGCCCAGCCGGGAATGCGAACACACATAGTAAATTTCCCGGAGCGTCCCGGATCTACCGTAATTCTCACATCGCCGTCCCAGGGATACCGCGTCTGCTGCTGCAGGCCGACGGTATTCTGGCCGATCCTGATAGCGGCGCTGCCGGCGATAAAAAGATTCACATACACACTGTCACCCCGCTGAGTGTAAGCATAGCCGGGAAGTGACGGCAAAAACCTCACGATGTTCGTGGGGCAACAGGCACAGCCGAACCACGGGCTTCGCTCATATTTGCCGTCGCTGGCCAGCGGGTTCGGGTAGAAAAATTTATTGCCGCTCAGCGAAATTCCAGAAAGAAATCCGTTGTAGATAACCCGTTCCAGAACGTCGATATACTTGGCATCGCCGCCGAGCAGAAACATCCTATGGTTCCACATCGCGTTGGCGATAGCGGCGCACGTTTCGCAATAAGCCGACTTGTTCGGCAGCTCATAATCTTCGCCGAAGGATTCGCCGCCGGGCCGGGCGCCGACGCCGCCTGTGATATACAACTTGGTCGAGACGACGTCCTGCCATATCCGGTCGAGTGCCTCGACGTAGCCGGTCTCGGAAGTCAGGGCGGCAACATCCGCCATACCGGAATACAGATACCCGGCCCGGACGGCGTGGCCGACCGCGGCATCCTGCTCGATCACCGGCTTATGGTCCTGGCAGTATTCGCCGTAAATCTCGCGGTTCTCGGCCCGGCCGCGCTCGTCAAGAAAGAACTTAGCAAGCGCCAGGTACTTCCTGTCGCCGGTGACGCCATACAGCTTCACGAGGCCTATCTCGATTTCCTCGTGACCGGGCACATCGTATTTTTTCCCGGGCCCGAAAACCAAATCGATGCAGTCGGCCAGCCTGAACGCCACGTCAAGAATCTCCCTTTTCCCGGTGGCCTGGTAGTATGCAACGGCGGCCTCGAAAAAGTGACCCGCGCAATACAGCTCATGCATCTTGCGAACGTCGGTCCAGCGCTTTTCAGGCTGCCGCTTGGGCAGTGAATAAAATGTGTAAAGATAGCCGTCTTCCCACTGGGCCGCCGCGATTTTTTCGATGACGCCGTCGACGTATTCTTCAAGCTCCGGATCCGGATGGATTTTTAACGAATAAGCGGCCCCTTCTATGACCTTATACAGATCGGAATCGTTGAAGTAGATACCTTCGAACTCGCCTTCCATCGTTCCGGCCACCTTCGCGAAGTTGTCGATTCGCCCGGTCTGCTCGCACTTTTCGAAATCGTAAGTGACCGTCACCTTCCGGTTGGTTTCCAGTCTCGGCGCCCAGAATTCATCGTCGATCGTCACGTCCGTGAACGGAACGGCCGTCAGCCTGTTCGACTGCTGTGGCTGGCAGCCCACCAGAAGCGCGAATAAAGCTGCTGTCGTGATTGTAAAAATGCCACCTCTTAGTAACCGAATCTTTTTCATTTGTTTGCTCACTTTCTGTTCTCACGGCAGAACTTTCCCATCAGCTCCATCGATTTGTTCATCCGTTCCGCCGAGCCGTCCATTTTCGCGTAGGCATCAACCAGTTCGAGCAATTCCGGGGCCGGTTCGACCCGGCCGTAGCGGTGTGCAACATTGACAATCCCCGTATCCAGGCCGTACTCCATCGCCTTCGCCAGATACGCCCTGCAGATGCCAATCCTCCGCCCCGGCAGGTCGCGGACGCTGTTGCTTACTCCAAGCGAGCAATGCACGCCCTTCATCCCCGGATCGCTCTTGATTTTCCTGATCGTCTCGAAAGCACGGTACGTATAGCCCGGCACATCCGGCTCCATCGGCATATCTATCGCCAGCGGAAATACGGTCGAATCGAAGAAAATCTCGCCGGGTTTGAAACCATATTCGCCAACGGCTTTATCGAAAAGCTGTTTCGCCAGGGAATAAAGTTCCTCGACCGAGTGCGAGCCGCCCGCGCCGGCGGGCGCATCCTCGCTGACCAACAGGCCGATGAACGCGAAATCAAAATCCTTCTTTAGCGGCAAGATTTGATCCATCGTATAGACCTTCACCGAATTGATGAGCGGCTGTTTGACCGCCTTCTCGGTATCATACCACTGCTTCAGGCCGGCGATCAAAACATCATTGTCGCTGCTGTCGATACAAATCGGCACGCCATGGCCCCACTTTCGAACGAGCCTGACGTACTCAATCATCATGTCGACACTGACCTGCGGATTGCCCTCGCCGAAGGCGTCGAGATTGACCGCTATATAATCGGCACCATCGCGTGCCTGTGAATCAATCAAGGCCCTGATATAATCCAGCGGGCCGCTCGGCTTCGAATATGCATCGGGGCCGAGCTGGGCCAACTGACTCATTATCTTGCCGGTCTTCGGGATTGAAGCATGGATCGACTCACCGATGGTAATCACCGGCGCCTTCATCGTGTGGTCTTTCGCAAACAGATAATTCAAAATCGACGATGTGTGTTCCAGGGCGGGATTCCTGGGCTGATTGATTATGTTCCGCAGCCGTTCTTCGCCGTCCTTTTCAGCGACGGCGGCGTCATAAATAAGCTCTCCTATACACACCCGCTCAAGATTGTTGCCGCAGTAGCCGTCAACGGTCGAGTCGCCGCAAGGTGCGTTGTCCATCCCTTTTTCGCAGCCGCCTATCGTACAGAGGCCGAAATTCTCCGGAAGGAAACAATCGCCGCACTCGGCGCAATCGAAAAGCAGATACTTGAAGGACTTCTCGGATGCGTTAAATAATTTGTACACCGCCCCTTTGCCTTTTTCCGTTCCCAGAAACGCCATCGTTTTCTTGAATGCATGAAAGCCGAGGTGGTCGGGATCCAGGAAGGCCCAGTGACAAAAGTTGAAGAACCTTTGCCCGAATTTCTTGCCGGGCTTCGGGAGCTGTGTCCTGCTGCCGGTCTCGTCGTACAAATAGAACGCATTTTTCGCCGGCCAGCATAAATTGTCTTTGAACTGTTCCCAGCCGGAGCCGATTTCCGCCGCTCTTTCAAGTATCCGAACAAACATGTCGAAATCGTGAACGCCGCCGATATCCACGCCGGCGGCACCGAGAGACTTGTACATCGCAACCTGCTGAGCCGCACGTTCGAGATGGTCGTCAACCTTCTCGGAATATATTTTCGCCAGGAATTCATCGCTGACAAAGCAGCCCGGCAGCTTGATATCGTGCATCAGCCTCGGCGCGGGCGTCAGTGTGCTCAGGCAGTAAACGTTGCCGATCACGGGCACATCAAGATTGTTTTCGTCCATGTACCTGAACAGTTCGAGCGACTTCTTCCAGTCCCAGCCGACCTGCGTTATAAAAAATTCCGCACCGGAGGCTATTTTCTTCTCCATCTTGTAATACTGCTGCATCTGAGAGGCGACAGTATACTTAAAAGGTGAAACAGCCGCGCCGGGGAAGAACTGATGGACATTCTCAAGGCCGTCGGGGCGGGCCTTTATGTAAGACTCGTTATTCATATTCCTGATCAGATTCAGCAATCCGATCGAGTCCAGCTCAAACACGCCCTTGGTACCGATAGGCTTGTCCCCGGTCATCGCCAGGATACTCGAAACTCCGGCGTGCCTATGCCCGACAAGCACGCTGACGATGCCTTCGGTATTGTGATCCTTGCATGTCACATGCGGCAGAACATCGAGGCCGCCCAGCAGGTCTTTCGACATCAGCCGGCTGATCACATCCGCCGGCTGTATGTTCGCCACGCCGCCGGGATTCTGAGTTAGGGTGATACCGACAAAATCGAAACTATTCGGAATTATCGAAGCCCCGGCATCTTTATAAGCCTTGAGAAAATCTTCAATCGGACCGAATTTGAATCCCGGCCCGCCCGTCAACTCCGCATATACGATAAAATTGGACTTATCTCTAATTTTTTGCTTCATTCTATTGCGTTCCATCGCCGGTTTATCCCTACTAATATCTGTTATGAATCCTGTACAACCTGCCGTCCTAACGACATAAGAAAACAAAATATCAAATTTCTCACCAGGCTGCTATTCTATTTATAAACCGTATGTGCAAATATTTGCTGTTCTCCAGCCATTTGTCACATTTT
>DQCG01000343.1:359-4730 GCA_003533825.1 Phycisphaerales bacterium | reverse complement strand
CGTATAAGTGCCGGCGGGACCTTCTGTGAAGCCGCCGACGGATGCCGGATTGCCTCTGAACCAAATCGACAATTCGGCGACGCCTTGCTCGGTCCAGTCTCGCTGGTCTATCAACGTATGTTCTACCTCCGAATATTTCGAGTAGCCCTGCTTATTGTTGTCGTAGGTAACCGGCATAGATTGATTCCCGCCGTGTACGATGGTCTCCTCAGTATAAGAAGGACTGGTTTCATCGCCGACTGCGGCACCGGTCCCGTTGCCGGCAAAGTAATTCGCAGTCCCAGGTGTACCATAGCCAAGCCCATCGTACCACGAGTACCATATCTGATTCTCGCCGGCATCGTAGCCCTCGAAGTCGTCAATGACAAAGAAGTTACTTGTCGTAAAGCTCCAGACGTTGCCCGCCCAGGGACTATCGGGATTGACGCCATTGACCTCATCAATCCGCCAGTAGTATGTCGTATTCAATATAAGCTCGCCGGGATCATAATTCTCCTCGCCGAGGGCCTTTGGCCCCTTGTACTCGGGCGAGGCTGTCGTAGCATTCTTGACTGCGTCCGCATCTGCGCCGAAGTACACCTCGTGCGAAGCGGCAACGGCTCCCGCGTCCCAGCTAAGAACGCCCGATGGATTTACTCCCACAGCGCCATCGGCCGGATTTGGGCCGCTGACTGCACCCAGAGTAGTAAAGCTCCAGACCTCGCCTTTATGCGTCTCTGTGCCATCGAACGCATCGACACGCCAGTAGTAAGTCTTGGCCAGCTTAAGTGGACCGGGATTGTAATTCGTAGAACCGCTGGGAATTCCCGCCCCAGCGCTGCTGACCTCTTCGAAATCTTCGCCGAAGACAACATAGTTAAATATTGCTCCGTAACCTGTCGTCCACGTAAGCCTCACATCCAGATCTACGAATTCAGCACCATCAGCAGGGTCCGGGGCATAGGCAGTCCTGGGAGGAATCGAGAAGCTCCAAACGTCACTTTTCCAGGGACTGTTAGGATCGGCATCGTTGACCTCATCGATACGCCAGTAGTAGGTCGTACCGGGAACAAGGCCGTCCGGATAAGCATAACCGGGAAAACCGGCAATATAAAATGTCACGTCCTGGTTGCCCCGGAATAATTCTGAATCTCGTGTGGCTTCGTCGACTTGTTCAGGATTTTCACCCAGATACACATCATGTGAGGCGGCAAAATCTCCAGGCATCCAGGAAAGCGTTATCCACGTATCTTCGTACAGGGCCCCATCAATCGGATTGGGACGACTCGCAAACGGTTGGTTGCCGGCGATTCTCGCAAGACCATTTTCCATTATCGATTGAATATCGTCAGCCTCCAGAGCTACATCGAATAATGCAACCTCGTCGATGAAACCATCAAAAGGAGCACCAGTATCTTGGGAATGTACCCCTATCCTGACAGGCTGATCATCGTACATTATCTCACCTTGTCCGGGATTGCTGGCTACATTTTCACCATCCAGATAGAGTGTCACAGTCGTTCCATCAAAGCTAAGCGCCATGTGATACCATGTATCGGCTTCAAGCGCTGGACCACTAAGCCATGTTGCCGTATTCCCAGGTCCGAATGCCATACCCGCTTGTGCAAACCCATCTTGATGAACTCTACATACATATCCGGCCATATCGTTCCAATCATTACCCGTCTGGAATATATGACCATATCCGTCAAGCTTTCTCGTATTGAACCAGGCCATGAACGTTAAGTGTTGGGTTTTCATGCTTTCCCCCGTAGCAAACTCAATATAGCTACCTGCGCCGTTAAACTCCAGAGCACCACCAAATTTGCCCTCGTTGGTCCACTCAGGACCATTAAGCGTTCCGTCATTCCCGTTTATAGAAGAGTCCTGAGCTACATCACCTCCCCCTTCATCAAAAAGCCAAACTCCTACGACAGTGTCGGTATCAACTTTGGCGTAGCTTTGTCCTGCAAACATTAAAATAACAATAATAAAACTGATGCAAATTACGGTTAAGCGTGTCATTTTTGTTACCTCATTCAGATTGTTTATTTTCCCTTCTAATTTTAATTGAAAACTGAAAGGAAATTCGGCTCCGACCACACACCGAAGCCTCTGACAATAATTGTCTCTTATTTCAAACTAAACATCTTGCTTGAAAATGTTTTCCGGGTTTATTGCCACCTCCTTCCTTAAACGGCCAATATGGACACTTATTTAATTAAAATCTGATATAAATCGTAGAAATTCTCCTGCTGTAAAGTGGAAAGCAGAATACTCCTATGTAATTTACTTATAGCATATTACATGACTTCTTGTCAAGAATTTTCCGATTAATCTCAACGGAACTTAAGCCGCGTCGGCTGCACTCGTTTACAGCATTAAATTTCATTGCAAAATCAGCCCTAAATGTTATATCATGTTCAAAACTTATAACTATGAACAAAAGGTGAAGTTTTGGAGATTAGAATGAAGAAACGGATTTTGCTTTCGGTATTGTTGCTGATTGTCGCATTTATTGTTGGCTGCAGAACCCCCGCTAAAGAGACCGAAACGCCTTATGACAGGCCCCTTCCGCCCGGTGCCTCGGCGCTGCGGAAGATAACGGATCCGCTCGAAATCCCCGATTTTACGATGGCCTGTCTTAATCTGACCGACCTGCGAGCGGCTATCGACTACAGCAGGAGCTACCTGAACAAGCCCTCCAGCCGGATGTTCTATCCGGTCGGCGAAATTACCCACAGCCGGGCACTGAAGAGCCTCAATGCGTTCGCCGAGCTGCTGGATTCGGGCCTTCGCGGCGGACAATTGAACCAGGCCATTCGAGACAAGTTCGACGTTTATACGTCGGTCGGATGGGATGATAGCGGGACAGTGCTGTTTACGGGCTACTATACGCCGATCTTCAACGGCTCGTTCAAGCGCACCGCGCGATTCGTATATCCATTGTACAAGCAACCGGACGATCTGATCAAAGGGCCGACCGGCGAAATTTTCGGCCGGCGAGGGTCCGACGGAACTATCACGCCATATCCGTCCCGGGCCGTCATCGAAAACTCGGGAATGATGCGCGGCAACGAATTGGCCTGGCTGGGCGATCCGTTCGAAGTTTACATCGCTCACGTACAAGGCTCGGCCAAGCTCAGGCTGCCCGGCGGCGAGCTGACCACGATAGGCTACGCCGCCAACAACGGGCACGAATACAAGAGCGTCGCGAAGGAGCTGGTCAAAGACGGCAAAATCCGCGCCGACCAGATGAGCCTCTCGGCGATGATCGATTACTTCAGGAAATACAAGGACCAGGTAAGCAGGTATGTCCGGCGGAACGACCGGTTTGTTTTCTTCAAGAAGGAGTCCGGCCCGCCGCTCGGCTGCCTGAATGAGCCGGTCACCGCCTACAGGAGCATCGCCACCGACAAGTCGATTTTCCCGCGGGCGTCACTGGCGTTCATCTCCACGACACTGCCCCGTCCGGTGGGCGGCACGGCGGTAAAGCAGCTCTACAGCGGCTGGGCACTCGACCAGGATGCCGGCGGGGCAATCCGCGCCCCGGGCCGGTGTGACGTTTATATGGGACTGGGTGACATAGCGGGGAAACTTGCCGGACAAACATATCAGGAAGGAAGGCTGTACTATCTGTTTCTAAAGTGAACCGGCGATGATGCTGAATACTGACGGATTTTCAAGGAATCAGAAAATGGCAAAAAGAATACTCTTGCTGGCCGTTTTGATCGGTGTGATGTGCTCGCTGCTCGGCTGTCAGACGGCCCACGGCATCAAGGAAGATGTCCAATTCATTGGCGATAAAACTGTTGAGATACTGGATAATTCATGAGAGAGAAATTAAACCGACGGCATTTCTTAAAAAAATCCATGACCGCTTCGACAGCAGCGGCATTGGGTATGTCGCTTGAGGAAAAAATCCTGCTGGGCCGGACGGTGGCAAAAGCAAACGCTACAGAGCAAAAAGCTTCCGGCAAAGAACTGCCCGCGGGCAAAATCGGCAACGTTACTATTAGCCGGATCATCTGCGGCGGCAACCTTATCAACGGCTTCGCGCATGCAAGGGACCTGATTTACGTATCCTCATTGCTGCGGCATTATTTCACCGACGAGAAAATCATGGAGACCTGGGAGCTATGCGAGGAGAACGGAATCAATACCATGATTTCCACCGTCCACAGCCCGCACGCCAACGGCAACGACCCGACTATCCGCGTGATCAACAAGTACCGTGACCAGCGCGGCGGACAAATCCAGTGGATCGCGCAGTGCTTCCCGCAGAGCAACGACCTTACCGGCAGGATCAAAATCGCCATCGACAACGGCGCGGCCGGCGCCTTCATCCAGGGCGAGATCGGCGACAGGTGGGTCAAGTACGGCCGGGTCGAC
>DQCG01000343.1:0-346 GCA_003533825.1 Phycisphaerales bacterium | reverse complement strand
CGAATTCATCAAGGACAACGGGCTGATCGCGGGCGTGGCATGTCACGACCTCGCCGTGCCGATGGCACTGGAAAAAGAAGGAGTCGAAGTCGATTTCTACATGAAAACGCTGCACCAGGACAAGTATTTCTCCGCCCCTTCGAAGGAGCAGCGCCCCGAGACCGGCCTGCCCAATAACGACTGCATGTGGTGCATCTCGCCGGAAAAGACCGTCGAATTCATGAAGAACGTCCAAAAGCCCTGGATAGCGTATAAGATCCTTGCCGCCGGAGCCATTCATCCGAGGGATGGATTTAAGTTCACATTCGAATCCGGCGCCGATTTCGCCTGCGTAGGAATGCTCGAT
>DQCG01000732.1 GCA_003533825.1 Phycisphaerales bacterium | reverse complement strand
GGCTTTCGGCACTTGCTTGAAATTGCCGCCGTCTTTGTAAAGCAATCTCCATGACTTAGGAACCCGGCAGCCGCCGACGCCCGTATCGTCGAAGAAGTAAACCGCTGCTCCGGAAATCTCTCTGGGTTTCTCGAAATCGTACTGCACCCATTCTTTAGTGCCTTTATGAGGCCAGAAGGTCATACGCTGAATGCTATGGTCGTTCGAGCTTCGCGGCAGGAGTTTGTCGCTGAGAGCCATGACTGTGTCGCTGTCATAGCAGTGCGATGCCGTAGCGGGAATTGTCTTGGGCGGCTGCTTCCATTCATGAGCTTCAGGACCCGAGCCGATAGTCGGAAACGACGAAATCCGCAGCCGGGCGCAGCCCATTGGGATTAGCGTGACATTTTCGGTCGGCTCGCTTGATTTAGCTGGGCTTGGCTGGAGCTTGCCGACCAGGCCGAGGTGGTCTTTCTGCCACGCCGGGATTCTTTTTGCTTTGGCGCGAAGCTCAATCGGGGCGGCATCGGCCTTAAAAGGCTGGTTGTCGCCGGGCCAGTCTTTATGCACTACCCGGAACGACGAGGCCGGGTTGTTTTCATTCAGCACCAAGCCATAATTCCACGGTGTCGTCGGATGAATTTCCCATGCGGGCCATTCATCGGTTCCGCCTTCGCGGACGTATTTTTCGCCGATCTTCAGCGAGTAAGTCAGAGGCCCGCGATCCACCGATACGCTGTTTTGATTCTGTTTCCATGTTCGCAGCGAGATTTTCATCGGCAGGTTAAGCTCTACTTTGTCGCCGTCGGTCCACAGGCGGTTAACCTCGATGTACGATCCCGTCCCATTCGCTTGGATGGTTTTCCTGTTGATTGCAAGTTTCGGATTTTTGCACCAGCCGGGTATGCGCAGGTACAGCGGGAACCTGACCGGTTTGCTCGTCCTGACTGTGAACTCGATACCCTCGGCAAACGGATAGCGAGTCTCTTCGATGATGGTCACTTGAGTTCCGTCGCCGACTTTTGCGGTTACTTTGCACGGAGCGTAAAGAACCGCGGCCAGGCCGTTGCCCGGCGTTGCCAGCCACAGGTGCTCGGCGTAATAAGGCCAGCCGTGCCCGGTGTTGTGCTGGCAGCAGCGGTGAATGTGCGGATTGAAATGCAGCATCGGCCCGCCGTTCTGCAGGCCGGGCGACTTGTTTTTTCGGTCGCAGAGAATCATATTCGGCGCCGTCAGATAATGCAGCGCCTTGAGGTCGGCGGTAAACGCCGCCGGCAGCGAATTGAACGCTACATCCTCGCAGCGGTCGGCCCATTTCACATCGCCGCTGATTGTCAGCAGAATCTCGTGTGACAGCATCATTTCAACCATGCCGCATGTCTCGATCGCCTGACGAGGCCCTGTAAATCCTTCCCGGCAGTTCTCATCGCCGCCGAACATGCCGCCCGGCACCTGCCCGTACATGTCCCGTATCTTTTGCCAGTTGCGCTCGGCCGCATGGAGATGTTTTGGATTCTTCGATTGCATATAGAACGTGCCAGCTTCTCCGAAGCCCTGCGACATATTTACGTTGTGCCAGTTGATGACGTCCTTCTCCCATTCGGCTGTGCGGCGGTGCACCTTTTTAGCAAGCTCCAGAAGAAATTTATCCCCCGTCCGGTTATACAGCCAGTACACGCTGAAAAGCAAATCGCCTCCGCGCATCTTAGGCCAATAGCCCACAAGAAACCTGTCTTCCGGCACGGTCATAAGGTACTTCGTATATTTGGTCATCAGTTCAATGACCCTTTTGTCGCCGGTGAACTCGTAGTAGTTTTGCAGGCAGAAGAGCATAATCATATTAGGCCACAGGTCTTCGCGACCCTGTAATCGTGTCGCCGCACCTTTTCTGCCTTTGTCCGGCCCGAACCAGCCGTCTTCTTTCTGACTCGCAATCGCTGCTTCGATCCATATCTTCGATTCTTTGATCATCCGCTCGTCGCCGAGGATGTAGCCGCAGTTGCTGAATCCCTTGAGCCAGTAGGCGGGCTCTTCCCAGCCGTGATCGCCGCTGCCATCCGGGCTAAGCCATGCGTTGCCCTCTTTTATTAAGAAGCGGCTGATTTCGGTCAAATGCCCATGAAATCCCCCCGCCTGCGATTCGAGTTGCCTGCGGATCCATCCGCCCGGCTCAATCGCCCCGACCGGCAGCTTTATCAGCGGACTCGGCATCAACGGCACGCGGTTGCCGACGTAGAAATCATTGCCCGCTTCCGTATCGGGCTTATCGACAATACGGATATTTGTATCGCCGGGAAAAGCAATTCCCGCGTATAAAACGATTAACGTCATACTAACCAACACAAACTTAAACATCATTACTCCTTTCAGTTTCAAATAATCAAACGGAAACCGGATTCTAAGTAAAAGCCAATGAGAATGTCAACACAAAATACGTCAGTTACTCCGCTGTCCAAGCGTTTTATATATAGTTTTCCCTTGACATGTAAGCATTAAAATGTATCATAAAACTTAGGTATTCATCACATTTGAAGGCATTCTAAAAAGAGGAGATAACGTGCATTTGATAGCACTCAGAGCGGAAAGGAATGTTCAAAATGCTTAGAATAAATCTAAGAGGTCGCTTAATAACATCAATACTTTTATTTGCAGCACTGTGTATTTCCACTTTTGGCAAGACAATATACGTTGACGACGATGCCGCCGGGGCAAATGACGGCTCAAACTGGGAAAATGCGTACACTTTCCTGCAGGAGGCCCTGTCCGATGCGGAGCTTACCGAAAAGCCGGTAGAAATCCGAGTGGCTCAGGGCGTTTACAAGCCGAGCCAGGGGCTTGTGGCCACCCCCGAATTCGACTGGCTAACCGCAACATTCCAGCTCATCGACGGCGTCACGCTCACGGGCGGCTACGCTGGCCTCGGCGAACTTGATCCCAACATAAGAGACATCGTCAAATTCGAGACCATCCTCTCCGGGGATCTACATGGAGATGATGCTAAAGTGCCGGATGCTAATAGTCTGCTGAACGATACAACGAGACAAGAAAACAGTCATCATGTGGTTACCGCTTCCAATATCGGGTCCTCGGCTGTTATGGAGGGTTTGACTATAACCGGCGGCAATGCCAATGGCGAGCAAGAAGAACATACATTAGGTGGAGGTTTATACTGCCTTAACAGCCATTTAGAGATTGTCCATTGTTTTTTCCGGGGTAATATTTCTGTTTATGGGGGAGCGATATTTAACGATGACTTCGGGGCATTAACAGTTAAGAACTGTCATTTCATTCGCAATACTGCTGCAATGCTTGGCGGCGCCATTGATAATACAGGGCGTTATTCTATTCTCGTTATGGAACACTGCACCTTTACAGAAAACCATGCCGTAAGTTCAGGGGGAGCTATCATGACCGGCTCCAGCGATCCGATGTTCACGAACTGTATATTTGAGCGTAATTCAAGTGCCAGAGGTGGAGGGATATACAATTTCATGGCCGGCAATCCGACACTTGTCGATTGCATGTTTATAGGCAACTCGGTTGAGCATTTTGGCGGTGGCATGTACAACAACAGTGGAGAGTCCGGGCAGTTTCTTATTCGGTGCACATTTAAGGACAACTTTGCAGGATGGTATGGGGGCGGATTTTATAATTCTTACAACGGTAAACCTCTTATTGAGAACTGCATTTTTGTGAATAACTCATCCAGTCACTGGGGCGGAGCGATTCATTTTTGGAGAAGCATCGGAGAGATTCGTAATTGCACCGTAGTCAATAACTCGGCCCAAAAAGGGGGAGCTTTAGGTTGCGGATTTGAGGACGAAATGATACCGAGCAATGTTAAGATCTCGAATTGCATAATATGGGGGAATGGCGAGGAAATATATAATGACGACAATTCACAGATCACGATAACCCATGGCTGCATAAAGGATCTGATCCCTGGGAGATTTGAACTGCCGGATGGCTGTATCAATGAGGCCCCATGCTTCGCTGAACCGCGCTATTTGGATGCAAATGGAGTGTGGGTGGATGGTGACTATCATTTGAAATCCGAGGCGGGGCGATGGGATCCTTATAGCGAAAGTTGGGTAGTGGATGATGTGACCAGCCCATGTATTGATGCCGGGGATCCGAATAGTCCGGTTGGTGATGAGCCTGAGCCTAACGGGGGGATTATCAATATGGGGGCCTATGGCGGCACGGCTGAGGCGAGCATGTCACCGGCAGGCGCGGAAGAAATTGTTTATATCCAGTGGCTGGGCCATGCGAGTGTTAAGGTCTGGACGGAAGATTGCATCGTCTATGTAGACCCGCAAAACCTGAACATTTCGCCCCATGATGCTACGTTTGTGTGTGTAACGCATACTCATGGCGACCATTATTCGCCATCGGATATTGCGAGAGTTTCCAATGCCCAGACACAGTTCATCGGCCCGCCGGATGTGGTTCAGCGGTACGGCAGCGGACAGACAATCGCTCCCGGCCAAACAATCGAATTTGACTTTGTTACTGTGAAGGCTGTGCCTGCCTATAATACCAACAAACCGAACCATCCCAAATCGAACAACTGGGTCGGATTCATCTTGGAGCTTGGCGGCAAGCGTATCTATGTCGCGGGCGATACGGACCTGATCGAGGAGATGAAATCGCTCGGAGATATTGACGTGGCGTTCCTTCCCGCGGGTGGCACGTACACAATGAACGCGACCGAAGCGGCCGAGGCGACGGGGTATATAAAGCCCGATTTGGCCATACCGTACCATTGGGGTCGAATTGTCGGGACGCTGAGCGATGCACAGACTTTTGCCGAACTGGCCCGATGCCCGGCGAAGGTTATGGCCGTAGGCGAGACCATAAGCTCGGACGATTGGCCGGTATATTCGCCGCTGATTGCGCACTGGCCGCTCGACGAGGCCGAAGGTGACATCGCCAATGATAGCGCCGGCGATAATCACGGCACGCTCGAAGGCGAACCAGTCTGGCAGCCTGCAGGTGGTAAAATAGACGGGGCATTACTGCTCGACGGGATTGACGATTATATTAGCACCGACTTTGTTCTGGATCCGGCCAAAGGCTCGTTCAGCGTCTTTGCCTGGATTCAGGGAGGAGCGCCGTACCAGGTAATAATATCTCAGGCAGATATTCTTACGGGACGCTTTGTTAAGCCTGGAAGCATATGGCTTTGCGTGGATCCATTAGACGGAAAACTTATGACCTATTTAGGCCTTGCCAGTGCAGGCTCTCCCATACCACCAGCACCACGACTGGTATCTGAATCCGTCATAACCGATGGCCAGTGGCATCATGTCGGCTTTGTCTGGGATGGATCGTACAGGTCTCTATATGTGGACGGCATCGAAGCTGCCAGAGATACGGCCGCTCAGAATCCATTACAATCCGTGACCAGCGGCCTGCGCATCGGTGCCAACGGGAATCTCGAAGCGGGAAATTTCTTCTCCGGCCTGATCGACGATGTCCGCATCTATAACATTGCCCTGGAGGCAGAACAAATCGAGGAGCTTGCTCGTAAACAATAGTACCATACAACATCGCGATCGGCAGTGGATTTAACAAATAGCAGCGGATTGCCGATAATTATATTTAGAGATTCCCGGGACAGGTTCGGCGAGGGAAACGGATGCGTCTTATTGTGAAAAAAGACGGCGAAACCGTCAACGAGCTTCGGTTCGACAGGGGGCCTGTTTATATCGGCAGACACGCTCACAGCCAGGTTTTGTTGCCGGACAGGGCGGTATCGAGACAGCACGCCGCAATCTTCGCCACGCAGGACGGCAAATGGGTAGTTGAAGACCTTGATTCTGCGAATAAAACATTTCTTAACGATAAGGCTATTCATAAGGCCATCATCAAAACCGGAGATCGTATTCGTGTCGGGGATTTCGAGATCGAAGTCGCTCTCGAAGCCGGCGCCGGTGGAACAAATCATCTGGAAGATACGCTCATACAACATCCTCGCGAATCCGGTGCCGCCGCGTCGCCGGACCGTGAAATAATCGTTCGAAAGCCTGATGTCGAACGTGCTCCCGATATCAATCTACCGGCCGGACGGGTGAAGGATTTTCTGCAGGCCACCGAGGCGATCTGCAAATCCAACGGCCCCGAAGAGGTGCTAAAGACCCTGCTGGGCATCACATTGAAACAGTTCCGGGCGCACAATAGCTGGTGTGCTTTGCGGGCTCTGCCCGAAGGCCCTATGACCGTTCATGCCGGCAGGAGCCGGGACGGCGGCGTTCTGGAATTGGCCCAGATAAAGGTTCATAAAAAGATCACACATGCGATTGAAAATCAGGAATTCCTGCTCTTGCCGCGGTTTCCGCTGCAGGATGGGAAACCATGCTCTGCCATGATAGTCCCGATTATAGACCCATCCGGCTGCTTCGGCGTGCTGTACGTCGATAACGCCGGAGAAAAGCGGTACTATACCCTCAGCGACCTGGACTACCTGATGCTGCTGGCAATCCACACCGCCGCAATCGTGGAAAACTTCTGATCACCCTTCAATCCAGACATTTCCCATGAGGCCTGTCATTCCGCACTCGATGCGGAATCTAAAACCGTCAACGTAACTGGATTCCTGTTTTCACAGGAATGACAAAACCATCATTCGCCCCTATAAAATTGGCTTTGAATTGGGTTTGTTTTTTCGTGCCCCGAAGAGCGGTATAATGCCATAAATTCCTTTCAAATAAGATATTACGCCAATTCGGCCCTTGAAAAATTGGCTTTGTTTTTTCAAACTCGTTCTCGCAATACGCAGCACGCAGTACGCAGTACGAATAAATTAGCTTTGTTTTTTCAAACAGCATTTCTTTTAGACAGGATTTACACCGATTGACACTGATATTTGTTTTTTGTCATTCCCGCGAAGGCGGGAATCCATTCGCTATCCGCAGAACGCCGAACGCAGAACGATAATATTGGCTTTGTTTTTTCAAACAGCATTTCTTTTAGACAGGATTTACACCGATTGACACTGATATTTTTTTTTGTCATTCCCGCGAAGGCGGGAATCCATTCGCTGTCCGCATAACACCGAACGCAGAACGATAATATCGGCTTTGATTGGCTTTGTTTTTCACCGATCAAAACTACTCAAAAACACGAAAATATCCATAAGTATTTAGCATCAATGAATTAACGCTATGTTGCCCATTTTAACATTGGCTTTGTTTTTTCAAATTAGGATTATAGCCACGAAGCCACTAAGCCACAAAGAAGCAGAGGCACAGAGTGAATAATATTCAATTTGGAATCTTAAATCATACAATGCCCTTTATCACTGAATAGCTGCTAAGAATCGATATTTTACGATGTACTACAAACTATGAACTATGAACTACAACTATCTATAGTTTGATATATATTATATCATAAAAGATGTTAGATGTAAAGTGAATTCTTAAAAAATCTCCATTACTTGTTTCGTGCTGCGTGCTGTGTATTGCGTAAGGTGTAAAGGCTTCCGGATTAGGTAGGGTGGCGGCTTGCCCCACCAAAAGATTGATATTGGATTTTACGGGCAGTCAGCAGCCGGGGCATTAGCCAGGTTCCAGTTGGCTATCAATATGTCGATATCATCGGTCGAAACACTTATAGAGCAAAGTAAAAATCAAAATGCAAAAATCAAAATGACATATCAAAGTGTAAAATGCTCTTTGCATTGCCTATCAGGTAATGTCCGACTGTGCCATAGCAGACTGTCTTTTATATTGAATGCTTAACTTGTCTATTTTTGAATTTTAATGTGTAATTTTACTATTTGATGTTTGATATTTGATTTACGGCGACGCCTCGTCGCCTAATTCCCACCACAGTCTCGGATAGTCCAGGCCGTGTCGCGGGCATCTTGCCCGC
>DQCG01000192.1:9776-9955 GCA_003533825.1 Phycisphaerales bacterium | reverse complement strand
ACGATATGGTTCTCCCAAGTTCCGTTGTGAATCCTCGAATGACCCGCCATGGCCTCCGACCCCGGCACGTCGCTGGCACACTCGCCATTATCTCGTGCAGCGCTACTGGCTTCCAAGCTACCGAACCTTTGGCCCAATGCAAACTAGAGAAATTGCGGGGCTTAACACCTTCACTTGCG
>DQCG01000192.1:3238-9749 GCA_003533825.1 Phycisphaerales bacterium | reverse complement strand
GTCCAGCTGACTCACAACAGCTTTGCTTGGCGCTCCAGTAGTTTTACTTGCCACTCACATCCGGTTCTCGGAAGGGTTGAATGATATAAACATGTTGTTGGAAAACTATGTGCTCCCGTCACTACATTTCGGCTTGCACTTTCCCCTCAAACATGGCAAAATATAATCTGTTTGAGAAGTGAGACATCAAATGGTAAAGATTGACAAACAATTGTTTCTTTCAATTTTATTCTGTCCAACATATGGATGGCTTCAACGAACCGAGACCTCCCGAAAAACGCTTTCAGTTGCCGACCAACTTCGGATAGATGAAGGCACAGAATTCCACCAAAGAGCAAGAGGTTTGTTTCCATCAGGAGTAATGGTTCCTGGCCCCACAGAAGCAGCTGTGCAGACCACACAAGAACTTCTGTCAGATCCAGAAACTACAGTGATCTTCGAAGCAACATTTGTCTACCATAAGTACGTTGCCAAGGCTGATATCCTGATACGCAATGATAATAATAGCTCAAGCTGGAAGATCATCGAAGTAAAATCGAACGTTAACGACGACAATGAGCTGGTAGATGACCTTGCTTATACCACTTTCGTAGCTCATGCTGCAGGAGTGAGTTTACAGCATGCCATCGCGAAGTGTCCGGCATTAAATATAGAAAACCTTTTTTCCCTGCTGCTTGATGTCAACACGCCGAGCATCCGTATTCTTGAAAAGTTCGGATTCGTCAAGTGGGGATACATGCCCGAGGTCGCAGAATTTGACGGAAGGACATGCGGTCACCTTATCTACGGAAGAAAAGTCTGATGCGAACGGAGATGTACAAAAAAGCCAAGTTATTGGCTATTGTTACAGCAATGTTTGGTTTCGCAACGGTTTTGTACATGGCTTTGCAGCCGGCCGCATGCAACGTTGAAGAAATTCTTGCCTTGTATCAACCGCATGCGGATTACAATAATATTACTATTGAATATCCCCTCGATGAGACGCTGTTTCCACTAGAGATAGCGCCGCCTATGTTCCGCTTCAAAGACAGTGCTATATTTTCGAAAGCGTGGCTGGTGCGGATTGAATTTGCAGACAGCGATCTATTTCCAAGCTTTTTAGTGCGGAAGCAGCAATGGACTGTCCCGTCGGAATATTGGAAGGATATTAAGCAAAGGTCGCTGGAAAAGAAGGCACAAGTTATCGTACTCGGAATCGATACTGGCGAACATGTAAAGATTGTCTCACAGGGCCGGATGTCTTTTAAGACTTCGAAGGACCCTGTCGAAGCGCCATTATTCTATCGTGAGGTCATCTTGCCATTCGTTGATGCGAATAAAAATCTATCATCCATCTGTTGGCGTTTCGGACCAATCGATTCGCCAAAGCCGCCGCCTGTTGTTTTAAAGGGTCTTCCGTTATGCGCTAACTGTCACTCGTTCAACGGTGACGGTACAATTCTCGGAATGGACGTGGATTTTGCCAACAGAAAAGGGGCTTACGCTATAACGGCGGTAAAAGAGCAAACTGTTCTGGCTTCTAAAGATATCATCACCTGGAAATATGAGAAAACAAGCGAGGAAACTTACGGTCTGTTGTCGCAGGTATCTCCTTGCGGCAGGTATGTAATCAGCACCGTCAAAGACATGCCAATTTTTATTCCCAAAGAAGACCTTGCTTTCTCACAGGAATTTTTTCCTATAAAAGGCACCCTTTGTATTCATGATAGAGAAACAGGTAAGTTTCGCGAGTTACCCGGCGCAAATGATCCCAATTACGTACAGAGCAACCCCACCTGGAGCCCAGATGGGAAGTACATTGTCTTTGCCCGTGCCAAAGCCCCCGATCTTAGTAACACCAAATACCAGGGAGATCTGAGGTTGACCCGAGTCGAAAGCAAAGACTTCGTTGAGAGAGAAGAGCCGTTCCAATACGACCTTTATCGAATTGCTTTCAATGACGGAGATGGGGGAACTGCCGAACCGCTCAAAGGGGCATCGAATAACAGCATGAGTAACTATTTCGCAAGGTACTCTCCGGACGGTCGTTGGATCGTTTTCTGCCGTGCAAAAAGCTTTATGCTGCTTCAACCGGATAGTGAATTGTACATCATACCTGCAGAAGGCGGCACCGCACGCAGACTACGCTGCAATACTTCCAGGATGAATTCGTGGCACAGTTTCTCTCCCAATGGCAAATGGATGGTTTTTGCTTCCAAGGCATACTCAGACTATACGCAATTATGCTTGACCCACATCAACGAGGATGGATTTAGCACACCAGCGGTTCTGCTTGAGCATTTGACTACAAAAAAACGTGCTGCGAATATCCCGGAATTCGTCAACACGCACCCGGGAGCAATCGTTAGTATCCGCAAGCAATTCCTCCACGACTAAGCACTAAGGAAGTTGAGGAATTCGAAGTCTCCGGGATTGTCTTGAGCCGCCTAGGCTGTGAAATCCGACAGCTTGTTTCTTTTGCAGAATGCGTTGGAACAGAGATACCTACGAGATCCTTGTTGTTCTTCAACACTTGTCTAATGTATTTATCAGTGAATGTCACTCACTAGTTGACGTCGGCCATTGAATACTTTGTCAAATTTTTTAGCTACGACATATCTTCTTTATATATAAGAGCTTATGGAGTTAAGGATTTTCTGGGAATTGGTAGATAAGGGGTTTTCTGGTTGTAGCGAGGTTGTAAGTTTTTTGCGAGTCAAAAATGGGCCATTTTAGTGGTTCTATGTCACTCTATCGTAGCTTCTGTTTGAGGCAGTTTTGCTCGCCACTGTTTGGCATTTTCCGGTTTGTTCCAGGCTTCATAGAGAGCGATAAGAAGATGGATTCATTTAAAAACTTCATAGCATTGAGCTTTATGAATACAAACAACAAGTTCAATTTTTCATGAACTGATTGAGATACATTCGGTTTTCATGAATTCGTGCTAAAGAAGCGTAACCAATCATGGTGTCATATTGAGTGGTAAAAAGACTCAAATCCACAATGGATGAGGAAAAAAAGTCAGAAATGAAGCTGTCTAAAGAAATGTGATTTAGATGCAGGGATCGTAGATTCACTGTAGAGAAGCTTTCCTACCTCTCTGGGAAGATCTGTTTCAATCACGTCGGCTCCCCGTTGTAACAAGACACGATAGTGTTGCTCAATGGATTCAGTGTCACTTGTACGATTGACATTAAATTCTCGGTCGAGATTCCTGGAAGTACCTACCATACAGCATGCCCCTTTCGCATGGATCATTTGTAGTAGATCCTCATCTCTTGGTGGTATGTGTCCTACAAACGCAATGATGTTTTTCCAGGGAATACCCGCCTTATCGAATTCCTGAAACCTTTCACGGTTTGGAATCATCACTTCCATCATGATGTTCTTGTTCAACTCATAGCATTTTCTGGCTTGCCTGAAACTATAAAAGATCAATATTACATATGCCTCAGCCCGATACTCCTCAATCTTCCTGACACGGGCTTCAACGGGCACATCCTTTTGATCGAGCACCAGAATCGTTTTGCCGCAAGCCCATTGCAATACCTCATCGAGCGCGGGTATCTGAAACTCAGTAACGATCCCTTCTGTATCTTTCAGACGTAGTTCTTTCAATTCTTGTAACGTCATATCTGCGACACGACCTTCTCCGTTGGTGGTCCTCTCAAGCGTTGCATCGTGATGCAACACGATTACACCATCTTTTGTGTATCGAGGATCAATTTCCATGATCGCAAACGTGTGTTTCATCGTGTTTTCAAATGTCCCAATGCAGTTCTCCGGAAACTTTGGTCGAGGACCTCCACGGTGAGCGCTAACGAGATTTAGAGAGTCGCCGTTGTATCGGAAAAGCTCCTGCAGCTCCTGTGAGTTTAGTGGTTTGATAACATGAAGGTATGAAGACTCTGGTGCGCTATAAGACACATCCTTGGGCAATACCAAGGTGGATAAACTCAGCGTGATGATTACAGTCGTCACTGGTGAGATCATCTTTAACTTACTTCTCTGGAATTTACAGATTCCTTTCATGGCTGTTCTCTACTGTATTTATAATTGGCCATGATCCCACTTCGCTCCTTTACAGACAACTCCGGCTGTCAGCAAACCATTCAACCAAAGAACAGGATTAGCTAGTAAAAATGTTAGGGCAACAACGAATGTCGCGACTTTTTCAATAATGGCCAGCCAGGAAGCTTATCACATGATTGGAGTGCCAAAATGGCAAAGGCACTTGCAAAATTCGAAAAGTAATGACGGCTATCCTTGGCGGGTGAACGACAGAACCACTTTCCACTGATCCGCTGGTTGCCCAATAGCCAGTCTATTCCGGATCTCAGTCGTGGGTCTTTGTTTGATACTCCCAATTCACGGGCAACAATTATAGTGAAACCCGTGGCGTATGCATCGCTGGTCTTCGTGTCGTGTGGTTTGCCATCTAATCGCTTCAGGCCCTTCCAATCCGCCATCAAGCCAGGTGTCGACCATCCACCATCGGGACATTGAAGTGTAAGCAACTCGTCGAGTGTCTCATCTCGCCGCTGATCGTTCATCAAATCGTCAACATAACACGATGCCCAGGCAATCATCGCTCGATGATGTAAAGACAGCGGTGGATTGTTCTTCAAGAACACACGTATTTTCTCAAGACCTCGGCGAGCTTCTTCTGTCTCGGCATATCGATCCGGGGCTATTCCCGTAATCAGCGCTGCGAGTGTGACGCCATAGTGCTCGTCGTATTCTGTTGGGGGATAACCGTCATTACGCCATTTCCAACCTCCATCTTCACGCTGAAAATCCCACATCACTTGAAAAGCCTGGCGTGTAATCGGATGCAGCCGGCCCGTGGTCTGTAAATCATTGAAAGCCAGCCCTGAAGTGACAACGACGGTTTCTTGTATATTTCGTGGAGACCGCTCTTTCCACCGCTTGGTGACATATTCTTCGAACAGACCGCGAACCTCTCCTGAATCTTTCAAAAACATACTTAAAGCGGGCCTCGCATACATGTAACCCATGTTCACATGGCATGCAGCGCAATTCCGCGATTTCTGCCAGTGCAGCGACGCGGTGTCGAGATAACGGGCTGCTTTTTCTGGTGAAAATACTTCCGCAATGGGCTCGTCAGCAGTGATTTGGCCGGGATCAACGACATTTGCAAGCGTAATCAGATCATGGCCCAATCCAAAACCGGGAATTAGGAGCACAAGACACCATCCAGTAACGAACGAACCATACTTCCAGAATGGCAGCGATTTAGGATGCTTTGTATATAATGGTAATATGACTGCGTTCCACATAGATTTCTTATTTTACAAACTGGATCTCAGATGTCAAAAAAATTTGAATTAATAAACATGAATTTTGGAGAGTTGAGACGCATATAAGCCCAAGGTAGAATTCCATTGCTAAACTCCTGACGTCAACAACAATTTTCAGAACAGTACTCCCTTTAAAATCTTGATTGCGTTGTCAAATGTTCAAGATGAAAAAAACAAACAAAGAAATCTATTCGATTTTCCATCCAGTACAACGACATCCAAAGCTTCATAAGACTCTTGTCCGCCATCGGTGGTTAGGTATAATAATACAGAATTGGGTAGGGGTATTGCTCATTTAATACTTCTATGCAAAACCTGTATGATAAAGCTTGCTCTTAGGAGATAAGAAGATGACACTCATTCGCAGAAACTTCAGACAATATCCTACCGACAGTAAACGTGTAATACTGAGACAACGATTCACTCGCCGTAATTTCTTTCTTACGTACTACAGCGGTAACTGCTGGGGGAATTCTGATTGCAGATACACCTGAACTCGACGCCAATTCAGTTGTTTATAAACATCTCCCTTGCCATCTTTTTGCCAGTTGGTGTTCGGAACAACTGCTCAATCTTCTTGCTGATTTCCTCCTCACTAGTTCCTAGTTTCCTTCTGGCATGGTTGACCAGTCCATCGGCATCCCACACGATCTGAAACTCGATAGTATTGACAGTCGGCCCATGATGAGCCGTATGATGATTGGCAATTATGCGGCAGATGTGATCTACTGACTCAGGTGGAACTTCAAGCTGAGTCAGTATTCTTCGTGCAATTGGTGGACCCTCAATTTCCTGATACTTCCCTGCTGATGAACCATGCACTCGTCTGGCTTCTGGAATTCCTATATCATGATAGAGTGCCCCTGCCTTCACTACCAAGAGATCGCCACCTTCCATCTTATGCAATTGGTTGGCATACCCATATACTGCCATCGTGTGATCAATCAGTCCTTGCTTATCACCGAAATACGATTTCATTTCTTCGATGAGTTTGTCATTGAGATCCTGGCTGATCTGTTCTCTGCTTGCTGGTCCTGCACATCCCACACACAAACTCAATAGAGTGGCAATCAGCATATATATGCTAAAACGTTTAATGTCACTGATAGTCGATACTCTCATATTATCCTCAATTGAATATTTCTGTTTCTGTCTGTTTTCCAGGGTCGTTTACCCATTGTCTTCAAAGCGGTTTCTTGAAGTAAAAAACC
>DQCG01000192.1:0-3156 GCA_003533825.1 Phycisphaerales bacterium | reverse complement strand
ATGTTACTCGCCAATTCACTCTGTTGTGTTTCACCTATGACATTTGTGAGTGCAAGGTGTTGCCACTGTTTGATAGATGGCTTCACTTGCTCCCCACTATTCCCCTGGGCCAATACCTGCATAGCAATCACGGTACAGAGAAGAAACATGACGCCGTACAGCAGCATGCTGGTTTTGTTCTTCTTCGTGTCTTCCATTCTTATCTCCTGTAGCAACAAGTTCTTTCTCATAATATCACCTGTACAAAAAACGCTCTTAATCCGCTTAGCATACCACAGAATCCCATCAGGAGCAAGGTATCGAAAGTGCTCGACAGGGAAGGACCACCAGGCACAAGGTCAGCAGGGAGATGTTGGAAAGGTGCTTGGGGAGGGGGGAGTAGCCGCACTGTTATATTTAAGGGTTAATCCTCTAACCCGTGCGGCCTTGAAGCCGGCATTCATCTGGGCGATCAATTTTTCGAGCAATTCCTCATTCTTCGGATCGACTGCAATGTTCACATTTCCCGCGGGATCGGTTTTGTAATCGTAAAGTTCGTATCGCCCCTGACTCGGCAGTTGATGCATGTTTCCTTTTGGCAGAGCTTTATTATACACGGTCAGACGGTAACGGTCTGTTCGCATGGACCTGGCACCGCCCCAGATGCTGAAAGCAGCACTCTTCCACTCACGCGACAGTTCTTTAAGTAGTGGCACCATGCTTGTTCCTTCAACGTGTTCAGGGACGGGCAGATCCGTCAACTCGCAAAGAGTCGGATATATATCAACCAGTTCACTGAGAGCTTCTGTCTTTTTGCCTTTTGTTATTGGCGGGGCGGCAACCATAAGCGGTACCCGCAGGGCTTCTTCGTAGTTGCTGCATTTTGACCACAATTTGTGTTCGCCTAACTGCCAGCCGTGATCGCTACAAAGAACTACTACAGTATTATCAGCCATGCCAAGTTTCTCAAGACTATCCAGCACGCGTCCGATCTGAGCATCAACAAAACTTACACAGGCCCAGTAGCCGTGTACAAGTTCTTGCTGTTTTTCTTCCGACAGCACAGGAAATCTGTCCGCATCACATGAACCATTGATATTTGCAGCATTAACCTCCTTATCGCCATAATGTCTTAAATCACCCCAACTGTTTCGGGTGATCGCGTTTGTGGGAAAGAACGGATTAGCGGCAATGTCGATCTCTTCGCGACGATAAAGATCCCAATATTTCTTCGGTGCCGCCCAGGGCAGATGTGGCCGATAAAAACCGGCAACCAGAAACATCGGTTGTCCGGATTTACTATACTTCTTCAGTTCAGCGATGGCAGTATCGGCTATAAGACCATCCGGGTAAGAACTATCCGGGGCATCGACACATTCTGTGATTGAAGAACTGTTCCGTCCTGTTCTGGAATAAGTCAATCCTTTCTTATTTTCCTCTTTCTGATACCCGGAACAATAACCGTCACACACCAGTTTTTGTTCGTAAAACGTGTCCGTATACCGTCTGGTCCATGATGGTTCGTCGTCGTTATTAAAATGGTACACCTTACCAACCGAAATGGTGTCATAGCCGTTTGCTTTGAAATACCCAGGCAACGAAGGAAGTCCCTTGCCCAGAAGGTTACGCAAATGCCCCTGGCCGCTGGACCGAGAATACATACCGCTTAATGTGCTGACTCTCGAAGGCATACAGATTGGAACCTGACAATATGCCTTGTTGAAAACGAGTGACCGGGCCGCGAGCTTGTCCATGTTCGGGCTGATGATCTTGCTTTCACCATAACATTTCAGCTCAGGCCGCAAATCATCCAGATAGATCAAGAGGACATTTCTCTTTTGCGATTCAGTACTGTCATTCGCATAGACACCCTTCACGCTCAAGGCCAGAAGCCCAAAGCTACAGGTCTCAATAAATTCCCTGCGTGTAATATTAGACTGACACTTCCCATTTAAACTTTTACAAAACATAATTGAATCCTTTCGATGTCAATAATCTTACCAAATTCAACTTGAACTATCAAAATTTCTCTTTTGTCTGCCCGGAGAAAGATTGCTACCTAAATCCTTTATATATAATAGCTTATGGAGTTAAGAATTTTTGGAAAAGGTTTAATAGTATCGTAATTTCATTATTTCTCATTCAAAGCTCGATTGCGCAGGGCGTAATGGACGCAGGGATTGAACTCAGCCTTTATGTTATTCTAGGCATCGGCGGTAAGGGGGGGCGGCAGTTTTGATCACCACTATCCGGCCTGTTCCGGCTTGTTCCAGGCGTTGTAAAATACCTAAGCTACTTAAAAATGTTTATATCAAACCACATATTGTAGTATCATTAAGGCTTTACGTGAAAGAGCACTGTTAATGAAGTCAAATGGGAAATGTCAGCTTATAATATTCATATAAGAACAGGAGCGGGAAGAGCAATGAAGACGTGCCTAACGGTGATAGCCCTTGTTTTGTGTTATTCGGTCGGATCTGGATCGATTTTAGCGCAGGCGGCAAGTGTGGTTCGGCCTGATCCGGAGAACACAGTGTTTTTGGATAATTGTCCGATTGTGGAGGACGGGTCCGATACGTACGACCCGAACACACGCACCTGTGGCAACGGGAAGTACAAAGTGTTCAGCGATCTGATCCAAGCCATTGTAGCGTTGAAGCAAGCGGATGTGCTCTACGTTCGGGCAGGAACGTACTCGCGGGTGGTAACGCCGAACGTCAAGGTGCATGGCAACGATGTCAACTATTGGGAGGGAGCCCTGGCCGTCCATGTGACAGGCACTCCCGAGCAGCATAAGGTGGTGAGGGCCTACCGCGACGAAGAGGTTGTCATTCAGGCTAAGCCCGGAGTGAGTCAATATAATCCAGATCCGAGCGACCGGAGCTTCAGGAAATCCTCCCATTTCTATCCTAATCCGGCGATCAGCATAAGCGGGGCGTACGTAGACGTTGGCGGATTCAAGACCTTCGGACAGGTAGTCATCAACGCTCACGATGCAACGTTGGAGAGGTGCGATCTCGGTGGTGGAGGCCCGCACATGAACCAGGGCCAGGTGGTAGTCTTGAACAGCAACCGGCCTGGTGGCGTGTACAACGTGGTAGTGCGGAACAACCGAATCCATCACAGTACTTGGGGAGAGAGCGTGGGGAATAGTTCAACGATAATGTGCTACAACGC
>DQCG01000483.1 GCA_003533825.1 Phycisphaerales bacterium | reverse complement strand
CATCTTGGTAACTCCTCCGGTAACTTAATATCTTTACTAAGTATACCGTAAGTATTACCTATGTATCTCAGCCTCCGCAGGGACTGGTGCGGACGGTTGAAGTTATACTTAATAAGCCATTCAGTTAGCCGGGGATTGAGCTCTTATTTTTGTAGGAATGAATGTTCTTTAGAGAAGGAGTGTTTTTGGATAGAACCTTATGCATGACTGGTCTTATGACGGTACGTAGCCTCCGTCGATGATTGTGTCACTTAAGAGGCCGGGATGCGCGGCATCAGCATCCGTGTGACGGCAATAAAAATACTATTTATGGAATAAGCTGAAAAAGGGATGTTATCGAGGTAACAAAGTCAATGCAGATTATGCTCATCAATGCGAAGACAACGGGTCCGTGGTGGCGACCAACAGGACTTGAATACGTAGCTGAAGCTCTTACTCAGGCGGGCTATAGAGTACATTTACTGGATCTTACCGTGGAAGAAGAACCCCAACATGCTGTGAAGAAGTGGATTACCACTAACCATTATGATGCGGTAGGAATCAGCATTTTGAATACTCAGTGGGATACAGAGCGAGACTGTGTAGACTTCTTTCTGCCCGAAATCGGAAACATGATTTCCGATATCAAGAAGATGACGCAGATACCGGTAATACTGGGCGGCTATGGTTTTAGCATGCAACCAGAAGATATCCTGGAATACGTTGGCGGTGACTTTGGGGTTGCCGGCTGTGGAACACGAGCTTTACCAAACTTATTGGAAAGGATAAGGGGAAATTCCATTGAGACGGGAACGGTTGTCAGGGAGCAACAGGGGAAATACCTCGATATGGAATTCAAACGAAATACCGTAGATAGTGACAGGTACCCTGAGGATGAAACAGTCTTTGTTGGCGCGCACAATGGGTGCATCAGTAATTGCTATCATTGTCCGTTCGGCAGCAACAAAATGAGATTAAGATTCAGAGATCCTTCCAAGGTGATAGCGGAGGTCCAGAATTTGATCATTCAAGGTACCAAAAGGATTAGGTTTGTGAGTGATATGATAAATGTTCCAGTGGCATATGCTGAGAGCCTATGCCAGGGATTAACAAAGCTCCCAATAGAATGGTCCGCAGAAGTATACCCCATCAAGAAATATCTGCCAGTGGAGCTGGTCAATTCAATGAAGCAGTCCGGAATGTTTAGCGTTGGCATTGGCTCCAGAATCATCGGGTCGGATAGAATGTGTGGAGTTTACAGGCAAGAATTTGATACCAGAGATATCGAATACGCCACCAAGCTATTGAAGGAAAGGAAAATCAAGACCGCCTGGTTTATCGGATTTGGTGCGCCTGGTGAATGCAAGGAAACAATAGATGATACTTTCGCCTTGATTGACAAGGCAAGTCCAGACGAAGCTTCGATCATAACCAAAGCCAGAATCTACCGACATACAGAACTTTTCAACATTGCTCAGAACGAAGGGCTAGTATCGCCAGATGACAAGCTCCTTGAGCCCGTGTATTACCCCTTTGATGATGAACTAAGGGATTACATATGGGAAGAAGCGAACAGAAGAGAAAACTGTACTGTCTATTATTGACTAGCCATGATAGGGAGCGGTGAAGTTCATCATAGAAAGCAGTTCTTCGCGACGTTCTTTGAGAGTCTTTCCGAAAATCTGGATATCTCCGCTAGTGGGAGAAACGAGGGTGAGAAGCATTTGAATAATTGTCGTCTTTCCTGCTCCGTTAGGTCCCAGTAAGCTGACAATTTCACTCTCTTTTATCTCAAAAGAGACATCGTCCACGGCTGTGAGACTACCGTATTGCTTGGTGAGACTTCTGACGCGCACAATACCAGTCATAGAAATATCTATAACTTATAACCGAAACTGTGAAAATTTGCAATCTCGTATACTCGTTCAGTACCCTAGTGACAGTTCGTCCTTACTTCCGCCTAGGTGATAATGCTTAAGGGACTCATCCCGCACAACGTAAATCAATGCCCAGTGAGATCTCACAACATCACGTACTGTCTCCCATTCCAATAGATCTCCGTCGCATTCTGCAGCCTCGAATCCGGTATCGGTTACCTCCCCGCTATTTGGCACGTAGCTAGCTTTTCCTTGTAGGCGAGCCGCCAGATGGCCTATATTTCTTTGCTGCACCCTGAACCTCAGGAAAGGTACCGATGTTCCTTCAGAACTCTCGTGTTGTACCACGGGTGCACAGCTTACAGAACCAGAGAATTTCAGGATAAATCGCGGAAAGCCGGTGTCCCTCAATGAACGCGAGGGAAAATCGTAAGAAGGAGAGGGAGGCCACAATCCAACTACAAATCGAGCGGAACCGATGAAGACATACTGACGCACCAGCGTGTGCACATGTTCGTCCGTCACTGATTGCAAACTATAACTGGTTGCGCTAGAATCGGAGCAAGGCTAACAACGAGGACGAATCAAGAAAACGCGAAAGGAGACACAGAAAGATGCTGATTGCCGGTATTATGAGTGCAGTACCACATCTTATCCGCGTGGCAGCATGGACCGTGGCTGTCATCTTTGCTGCAATAATGGTCAGGAATGACGGAGGTAGACCTGAGCGGTTCTTCCTGCTCGGCACATCTTTGATGCTGGCAGCTTCTGTTGTTGCATCCACTGCAGCAGGTCTCATGCCATGGCTCTTAAGCAGGCCGGCTGAAGCCGCGCATGACTATGCAGCGATCGCTCGTGTTTTTTCAGTCATTCACATTGTGAATAGCTTTATTGCTGTTGCTGGTATCATCTTGGTGGCATACGCGTTCTGGCAGAAATTCAAGACCCCGGCTGCGCCAGTGGGATCTGACTAGACGGTATTAGTGGGCCAGCATGGCTCACGCGATTCATAAGAAGCTGAATCAGATCGTCCAGGCCGGCGCGCCCGAAGATGCGATCTCTTCCCCGTCATGACAAATGCAGAGAACTGCAGGACGATGTCCTGAGAGCAGGGATTGTGTTACTATTCTGCGAATTCCCGGGCAGGATCGAGGGGAAAAGGC
>DQCG01000112.1:3494-5001 GCA_003533825.1 Phycisphaerales bacterium | reverse complement strand
ACCTTAGAACAACTGAATCAACGAATAAATTTCAGGAGCCCTTGATATTTATAATTTAACGGGCTGTTGCCCAAATCTTGTTTGCAGGACGGGTGTCACGTGGTATAATGTTGACCACAAATTTGTATGGAAAGGACTCCTGTCATGATGGGCAAGCAATCACCTCAAGAAGCAAAGCTATTCTATTACGATATCTCTCTGGAGAGGCGCATACCTCAAAACCATTTGTTGCGCAAGATCAAAGGTATCTTGGATTTTGACTTCGTCTATCCACTCGTCAAGGATTACTACGGCAAGAATGGGAATGTTTCTGTCCCACCTCCGGTCATCATGAAGATGATGCTGTTACTATTCTTATATAATGTGCGTTCGGAACGCGAGCTTATGGACACAATTCCATTCCGTATGGATTGGTTATGGTTTTTGGGCTACGACCTGGACGAGGAAATACCCAATCACAGTGTATTGAGCAAAGCCAGGGCTCGTTGGGGAACAGATGTTTTTGAAAGTCTCTTTGTACAGACCGTTGTGCAATGTGTAAAAGCTGGCCTCGTTAATGGCCGCAAGATTCATGTCGACGGCAGCCTTATTGATGCTAACGCCTCCAACAACGCCGTCATTAGGGGCCCCGAAGAACTTATTGACCAGTTCAGAGATACGCTTGATGGGGAGATATCCAAGTTAGATGAACCTGTCAATGAAACTACCGAAGTGACTAAACGATATCGGCGCAAGAACAAGAAACTACTCAACACCACCGATCCGGATGCAGCTATTGTGCGTAAAGGCAGCTTAAGCTCGCGTGCGCGGTTCAAGGCTCACCGCGTGGTGGATGATCAATGTGGCGTGATTACGGCCACCAAGACCACTTCGGGAGACGTTGAAGAAAACACGCCGCTGATGGACTTGATCGACCAACATGAGCACAATACCGGTCAAAAACTCGATACCGTGGTGGCCGACACGCAATACGGAACGGCTGACAATTTCCGAAAGTGCCATGAACGTGGTATTCNNCAGCCATATGGCGGACATGATGAAAGTCCAGGAACAAAGGGCCAGCAGCCAGGAGATATTCGGCCGTGAAGCGTTCATCTATGACCCTGAGACCGACACTTACAGATGTCCCGCCGGACAAATAATGACACGGCGTAAACATAAGAAGCAACGCAAGGCTTACGAGTATGCCTGTAGTAAGGCAACTTGTAGGGCCTGCCATCTTCGTTCTCAGTGCACCCGAGCAAAAGGCGGGGTCGCGCGCACCCTCAAACGTCATTATAACCAGCGAGCCATCGACCAGGCGAGAGCACAATCGAATAGTCGCGCGGCCGTGCGGGATCGCATTCGCCGGCGCTGGTTGATGGAAGGTAGCTTTGGTGACGCGACTGTTCATCACGGCTTTAAGCGATCTCGCTGGCGTCGGCTATGGCGCCAGCGAATCCAGGACTTCTTGATTGCGGCCGTACAGAATCTCCGTCTCTTGGCGCGAAAAGCGTTCTCGCCAAAG
>DQCG01000112.1:2991-3487 GCA_003533825.1 Phycisphaerales bacterium | reverse complement strand
ATGGCTTGTTCGGCAGCGATCTGCGGCATTTCTTATCATAAATATGCTTATGTTGCAGTCTGGAAGTGGGCCCTTGGGCCAGTGATGTATTTCGAGGGAAATATGATCGATGTCTCATCCAAATAACAAGTAGACCCAGATGCATCAAACGTGCTGACAACAAAGCCCTTTGAGCAACAGCCCGTTAAGGGCTGGCCCCATTGTCTCCCGGCATTGGGAAAATTGGGGGACGCTTTACAAATTTCTTGGGGAAAATCGTGGGGACGCCTTACATATTTATTCATAGTTTTCGGTACTCTTATTAATCTTCCTATATCGTTATTGTGGTAAATGCAAGAACACTGTCTCATGGAGACCTTGCCATTAACTATTTTCTATCGACTATTGACTATTTCATCTGCGTTCATCTGGGATTAATTGACATGCGGCGAGTCACGGAAATTTTCTCAGAAATAGCTTGATTTCTTGGACTAAATTTAGTATAATACCTAACTAA
>DQCG01000112.1:1021-2919 GCA_003533825.1 Phycisphaerales bacterium | reverse complement strand
GTGAAACTTGTGCCATAGGTAGCCACGGTTTTATTTCGTCGCTATTTGAAAAAACAAAGCCAATTTCTCGTTCTGCGTTCAGAGTTCTGAGTTCAGCATCCCGGCTTTGTCATTCCTGTGAAAACAGGAATCCAGACTTGCTAACGGTCTTGGATTCCGCATCAAGTGCGGAATGACAAATCTAAGAGCATTATTGAAAAGATTCATTTGAAAAAACAAAGCCAATTTTTCTCGTATTGCGTATTGCGTGCTGCGTATCGCGAGAATGAAGTTGAAAAAACAAAGCCAATTGATCAGCGTTCAGTGTTCTGCGTTCAGCGTTCAGCGGACTGCGAAAAGATAAGGAGAAGCTTTTTGAAAAAACAAAGCCAATTTGCGGTAGGGCAAAATTGGCGCAATGTCTTACATGAAAGGTATTTATGAAGTTTTTCATGCTTTGAGGCTGCGAAAAAACAAAGCCAATCAATGCCAATTATTTCGTATTGCGCATTGCGTTCTGCGTATTGCGAAGAGGAGTTTGAAAAAACAAAGCTAATCAAAGCATGTCCTGAACTCAGTCGAATGGGCCAATTTTCCGATCCTCAGCCGTCCGGGTAGCGGGAAAACGGCCTGCGGAAAGTAGCGGAAAGGCAAAATAATTTCAAAATATTTTATTTTTTTCTTTACAAATTGACATATTGTGCTATATTTATAATACACTATATATATAGCATACTAATTTTTATGATATTGAGTGAGAATTTTTTATGGTTGAATTTAAGCTGGATTTGAAAAGCGGCGTGCCCTTCCACCGCCAGATTGTTGACCAGATTCGCTACGGCATCGCTTCGGACAGGCTCATGCCCGGCGAGCAGTTGCCGACGGTTCGAGAACTGGCCGTACACTTGCAGGTAAATCCCAACACCGTTCGCAAGGCATATTCGGAGCTGGAAATCCTGGGAATATTAGACACGCAGCAGGGCACCGGCACCTTTGTCAGTCACCAGCAGGTCGAGATCGGCGAGGCCGAGAAGAAACGTATGCTGCGGCAAATCTGCGATGAGCTCGTCGCACGCGGCAATCAATACGGTTTTACTCTCACAGAAATCGTTACTCATATGCAAAGGAGACTCGAAAATGGCTGAAAAAAGAAAAAACAAAATCACCTCGCAAAGCATCACTCGTGAGTACAAGGCGACTTCGCAGTTGGAGGCCGAAGCGGCATCCCTCAACTGGGTCGCCGCTCTTGTCACCGCCGTGGTCGTACTGGCCGGCGCCTGCCTTAACAGGCTCATCGAAGGTACCTGGGAGCAATGGAATATCTACATCATTATTGTCACCGCCCTGGCTGCAAATCTCTGTTTCTTCGGCATCAAGATCGCCAACCAGTGGGAACGTGCCGTAGTCCTGCGGCTCGGCAAATTCAAATCTCTCAAAGGTCCCGGCCCGTTCTTTATCATCCCGATCATCGAAACCGTTGTCCGGTCCGTCGATATGCGGATACGCTCGACCGACTTCAGTTCCGAATCCACTCTTACGAAGGATACGGTCCCCGTCAACGTCGACGCTATATGTTTCTGGATGGTCTGGGATGCCAAGAAAGCGATCCTCGAAGTCGAGAATTTCTACCTGGCCATCATCCTTTCGGCACAAACCGCCCTGCGTGACATCATCGGAACCCACCAGCTATCCGAGCTGCTCACCCACCGTGAAAAACTCGGTAAGAGACTCCAGGAAATCCTCGACGAAAAAACCAATCCCTGGGGAATCACCATCCAATCCGTGGAAATCCGTGACATCATTCTGCCCAAAGACCTGGAAGATGCTATGTCCAAGGAAGCCCAGGCCGAACGCGAACGTCACGCTCGAATCATCCTCGGAACCGCGGAGGTCGAAATCGCCGAAAAATTCGCACAGGC
>DQCG01000112.1:0-916 GCA_003533825.1 Phycisphaerales bacterium | reverse complement strand
ATGAGCCAGGTAAAAAGCGACAAAGAGCAGCGTGAAAGCGAAGCTTCCTGATATAAATACACAGCCTGTATATTCGAGGGCATTTTAAGGAAAGAAACACATGATCCAGTCAACTACTCCAAGCATCGAAGGCAGAAGAATCAGAGAATATCACGGCGTGGTAACGGGTGAAGCCATCCTCGGCGCCAACCTTTTCAAAGACTTTTTCGCCGGCATCCGCGACATCGTGGGCGGCCGTTCCGCCGCATACGAAAAGGAGCTGCGAAAAGCCCGCACGGTCGCTTTCGAGGAGATGGAAGAACAGGCGGCACAGCTCGGCGCGAACGCCATCGTCGGCATCGACCTCGACTATGAGACCGTGGGCGGTCAGGGATCTATGCTAATGGTAACCGCAAGCGGCACAGCCATAACAATCGAATAGCCAATCGTGATGTCGGGAGCTATTTGCTTTTTATATCGTAGGCCATCAGGGCGTCGCCGTGACGGATATAGAGCCGGCCGTCGGATATCGCCGGGTGCGCCCAATGCTTGCTCAGCAACCTCCGCCCGAAAAAAATGCAAAATGGCAATCCTACAGTTGCATTTCTGAGACATGATGTGCTATAATACCGCTTCTTTATACTGTAAGCGTGGTGATTTCGCTGTTTTTGCCCTTGAAAAATTGATTTTTCTGGAGATTTGAAATATGGGTTTTGGTATTGATGATACTCGGAACAAACCGACTCCGAAAGTAAAAGACCTTATTAAAGATGGGATTGTCGGCCTTGAGGACGTGACTGACTGGCTTCGGACGATCCACGAAATTCGTTTTTTCGAGGAGAAGGTGTTCGATCTTTTGGGCCAGAATATTATCAAAGGCGCTTCGCATCTTTATGCCGGCGAGGAAGCGGTCGCCGTCGGTGCCACCGCCGCGATC
>DQCG01000244.1 GCA_003533825.1 Phycisphaerales bacterium | reverse complement strand
GCTCGTGCGTCCAAAGCTATCATACGAAGAGGCGGTAAAACAAACGCCTTTGAGTGAGAAAGGCAAAGAACGATTGCTTAGGGTACTAAAGGGCGGTGTGCATATACTGAAGGTGCCTAAAGAGAAATTGGAAGAATACATTTCTACTCATTCCTACTTCGATTATCTTAAAAACACTTTGGGTGTTGATGATCCTTTGGTATTGGAAATGGCCAGGAATTCCTGCATCGACAATTTAGGGGAAGGAGCAGACGTCACTACCATAGGAGATGCCTTGACCACTGGTGGGCTGGGATTCGATCCTGCAACACTGAAAGATGTCATGGGCAAAAAGAAATACGAAAAATACATAAAGGAACATGGATATATTATGGTCGATGAAGACCCTTATGTTCATCATTTTCCCGATGGCAATGCCTCCCTCGCGCGTTTGTTGGTGAGAAAGATGATTCCTAATGTAGGACCGGGAGATAGCTATGAAGATATTGTACTGTCTAAGTTCAACTATTCCGAGTTAGACAAATCCAGCAATATTGTTCGAATTAGATTAAACAGTACGGTTGTTAATGTAAAGCATAGTGGCGATCCCAATAGTCCGAGTGATGTTTTCGTAAGCTATATCAATGGCAAAAAGTCGTATCAAGTAAAAGGCAAAGGCGTAGTGATGGCCTGTTACAACGTGATGATCCCTCATATAGTTCCGGATATTCCAAAGGAACAGGCAGCGGCATTGAGACGGAATATGAGGATACCATTGTTCTACACAACAGTGGGATTGAAGAACTGGAGGGCAATGAAAGAGATGGAAATTGGGGTGGCCATTTCGCCCGGGAATATACACCAGGCGGTACTGATGGACTTTCCGGTTAGTATGGGTGGTTATAATTGTACCAGGACCCCCGACGATCCTTGTGCCATTCTGATGGTAGGTTGTCCGTTTGGAGAAACTGTTGGTGCACCGCCAATTGAACAATTTCGTGAAGCAAGATACAGGATGTTAAGCCTGCAATTTGAAGATTACGAAAAGGAAATTAGAGAGCATTTAAATGGTATGCTGCCGAAGGGATCATTTGAATTCGACAGAGATGTTGCAAGTATTACCGTTAATCGTTGGTCGCATGGTTACGGTTACAGAGGCACAGCACTTTTTGACTCCGACTTGCCAGAAATGGTTATAAAAGGACGAAAACCATTTGGCCGAATTACTATTGCCAATATCGACTCGGGCCTTAGTTCTTATATACATGTTGCAATAGATCAGGCATGGAGAGCGGTGAGGGAATTGGGATAAATGATATTATTGGAAGTACTATTTCAGATAATAAAGCAGATGTCAGAGGAGGTGCAATCTACTTTGAAGATTATGATTAATGGTATTTTGATCCGGCATAACTATACTATTAGAGATTAATGATCGATCAAGTTGCGGATCGTAACGCTTGACTTGAGGCCTGACTCTTGGTGTTCCCTATGGCAAAGTGTTCTTTCTGGAGAGACGGGGAAGGGTGAGGAAAACAATAACCATTACCGTGATTGCAATTGTGATAGAAAGTAGTGGTGCCAGACCAAGGCCGGCAGGGATGTAGCAGCAGAAAAGGGCAAGGATTGCAATGAAGAGGCTGTACGGCAGTTGGGTTCGGACGTGCTGAATATGGTCGCAGCGAGAGGCGATGGAACTTATTACAGTCGTGTCTGAGATGGGGGAGCAGTGGTCGCCAAATATTGCACCGTCGAGAACGGCTCCGAGTGTGATTGTTGTTGTCAAGCCGTAGGTGTGTCCGTCGAGTGCAAAGGCTATGGGGACGGCGGTTGGTATGATGATTGCCATTGTACCCCAGCTTGTGCCGGTGGCGAATGAGGTTAAAGAGGCAACGAGAAAAACGATCGCCGGGAAGATAAGCGGCGGGACGTTACCAGTGAGCAAGTTTGTGAGAAAACGGTCTGTATTGAGGCTGTCACAACAGCTTTTGAGTGACCACGCGGATATAAGAATCAAGCATGGGAGGAAGCATTTTTTCGTGCCGCTGATGATGCATTTGATGAGATCTGGAATTCGAAGTGAGCCTGAAAAGTATGCACATAAAACTGCCAGGGTAAGGCTAAACAGAGCGGCATAAATAAGAATGAGTATGCTGTTTTCAGTGCTGCCGACTACTTCACGCCAATATTGCCAGTGGAATATTGAAGAAAAGGTCGTGATTTTAGCCGGCCCACCTCCATCGATCCAAAGTCCGCTGATGTGAAAGAGGACGAGGCCGGCCAGGGGTATAAGAGCGTTAAGCATACGGGCTGGAGGTTTGTCTTCGGTGTTTTTGGTTGGTGCAGTAATATCGCTATTTACAGGCGGATTCTTTTGTGCTTTGTCTTGTGCTTTTTTCATTGGGCCGAAGTCGCAGCCGAAGAGTATGTGGCCAAGGACAAAGCTAAGCATCAGGATGCAGTAGAATCGGAAGGTAAGGGCGTCGAAAAACATTGAATATCCGTCTTTTTCAATACCGAGTTTTTGAGCGGTGACGGTGAAGAGACTCACTTCGTATACGATCCATGTGCTGATAACGGCCAGGCTTGTTATCGGTGCGCTGGTTGCGTCGACGAGGAAAGCGAGTTTTTCGCGGCTGATTCCAAATCTGTCTGTGACCGGGCGCATTGAAGAGCCGACGATTACGGCATTTGAATAGTCGTCAATGAAGTAGACCAGACCCATCAGGGCGGTGGCGGCCTGGGCGGATTTTTGAGTTTTGATCAGCGGCAGGAGTTTTTGGAGTATTGCCTTGAAGCCTCCAGAAACGATAACGATTTCGACCATGGCAAAGATTGGGGGAACGAATGCAAGTATTTTCAAATATTCTATGTTTGTTAAGGTCTCGATTGGGTAGAAGACGGTTGTTTTAAGGCCTGCAAGGATGGCCATCAGGCTGGTTTGGTCAGACGGCAGAGTTGTGAGCAGGCCGCCAATGGTGATAGCAACGACGATGCTTAAAATTATGTTTCGGGTAAGAAACGCGAGCATAATTGTCATCAGCGGAGGAATGATGCTGTACCATGGGGCCGTTTCAATATCTGCTGTCCGGTGCGGTCCTGAAAGGGCCGCCATCACACAAATAGCTGCGAAGATAACGACAGAAGCGGCAGTTTTAGTGAGAATTTTTGTCTTCACGAGTTCCATTTAGCCGGATGTTCGGGTATTCCTAATATATACTTACCCAACTATCCACTGAGTTTCATTTCCACTTTAGCAAGAACAAGCTCAACAGCCCAAATTAAGTTAGCCGCTAATATCGCCCCGACGACCTTTTTTTAGCCCATATTTGTTATTCAGGAAAAAAAGTGTATTTTTATTGTTGCCTGTTGCCGACTTGTTGTCAACAATAATGTCATGCTCATCGCCCTGAATCCAAACAAGGGTAGTACATTTTTGCTCCGTTGTTTAGAAGCAAAGCTTCACGCCTACCATAGGTGTTGACATATGGCGCTTTTGCTGTTTAAGTAGAGTCGATTTTAACTTTCAAACCAGTCCCTTAACATGGTTGTTTTGAAGATTTGAGTTGAGAAGGAGAATATAAATGAGGCAATTTTTTATAACGGAAAACGTGAAAACGAGGATGGTTCACGGAGCCATAGGTCTTTATTTTCTCAAATTAGCAGCCGTCGTTATTAGTTTGCTTTGCAGCAGTTGCGAAGCGAACGTGCCGGTTGTGTCCGGCAGCGAATCGGAAAGATCCTTCTTTGAGAAAGCTGATTTTAATGCGGCTATACCCAGTCCCGAAACAATAATCGGTCATAGAATCGGTGAAAAGGCTGTTCGCTATGACGTGCTTGTGCGATATCTGGAAGCTTTGGCTCAGTCATCGGAACTTGTCAAGCTTACCAGTTACGGCCAAAGCCACAAAGCGCGGAGGCTTTATTACCTTACTATCACCAGCACTGACAACCATAAGCGCCTTGCTGAGATTATGGCGGACAATTCGAAGCTTTCAGACCCACGAATGCTTTCAGGGCATGAGGAAGCAGAGCGGATTTTGGAGACGATGCCGGCCGTGGCCTGCCTCGGATACAGTATTCACGGTGATGAACTTTCGAGCACGGATGCAGCAATGTATGTTGCTTATCATCTCGCTGCCGGAAAAGACAAGGTGACACGGAGCCTTCTGGATAAAGTTGTGATTCACATTACCCCATTGATAAACCCTGATGGAAGAGAAAGGTATTTAAGCCAGCTCGAGCACCTGACCGGAGTCGTTTCAAGCCCTGACTACCAGTCGATGCAGCATAAGGGTTTGTGGTCGAAGGGTCGCGGGAATCATTATCTTCTCGACCTGAACAGGGATTGGGTAGTACAAACTCAACCGGAAGTGCGCACTCTGACCCGCGCGATACACTCTTTGAACCCTCATCTTGTGATCGATTCCCACGAAATGGGTCCCTATGATACCTATCTTTTAGATCCGCCGTGCGAACCGCTCAATGTTTATCTTTCCCGGCAGAACTTGTCTTGGCGCAAGCGTTTCGGGGCGGACCACGCCGCAGCTTTCAACCGGCATGGGTGGAGCTACTATTCGAAGAGCTGGTATTCGGAATGGAGCCCAATATACGCGAACTCGTGGGCAAATCTACTGGGCTCGATTGGTTTGCTCTATGAACAGGCGGGAACGAATGCAGCCTCCGTGAAACAACCAACAGGGCTTGAAACAACGTACCGTCAGACTGTACATCATCATATTATAAGCAGCTTGACGAACCTTGAGACCCTTGCGGCCAACAGACGCGAAATCCTAAGCGATTTTTTAGCCGAACGACAATGGGCAGTCTCTGACAAAGGACCGCAAAACGAAACGTTTTTACTACCGCCTGCTATAGACGCGTCAAGATGGAGGTCTCTGTTCGAGCTGATTAAGCAACAGGGTATCGAAGCAGAATTGGCTAAGGGCAGCTTCGAGGCTGAAGAGGTGACTGACCTTTGGGGCAACAAGCTCGAGAAGAAAGAGTTGCCGGAAGGAACATTAGTGGTAAAATCGAGGCAGCCTCATCGACGGATGCTGCACACGCTTTTGGCATTTGACCCGCACTTTACTAAGGATTTTTTGGCCGACGAGCGCAAAGAACTGGAGAACCGTCGTGCAACACAAATCTACGATATTAGTTCCTGGAACCTGGCGATGGCATTTGGACTCGAAGCTTATTGGGCGAAGAGAGTGTCAAAGGGGAGCTCTTCATCAGATACTTCGAAGTTGCTGCGACGTTCATCCAAGTTGAAGGACAGGAGCGATTACGGCTACGTTATTGATTTCGCCAGTTCAGGCATTTATCCGGTGCTGGTTCGTCTTTTTGAGAGCGAATGTAAACCCCGAGTGGCAACCAAGCCATTTCAGATAGAAGGAAAAAGCTACAAGCAAGGTACCATCCTTTTGCGTGCTCACGAGAATCCGAAAAGCCTTTTCGCTATTTTAGAGAAAATCTGCGAGGAGCTTGATATCAACGTACATCCGGTGGGCACGGCTTTGTCTGAGGATGGTCCTGACCTTGGTGGCCGGAAGTTCGAGTTGTTAGTCGCACCGCGAGTGGCGATAGCTTCACAATGGCCCATCTCTTCGACGTCTTTTGGGTCAGCATGGTATCTTCTTGACCATGAACTTCGACTGCGAAGCTCTGCTATTAATATCCAAAGCATCGGTCAAATCGACCTTAGAAAATACAATGTTCTGATTCTTCCGAGCAGCAATGGGCTTGACCGTATTATCGACGATAAAGCCTTAAAAAAAATAAAACGCTGGATTGAAGAGGGCGGGACGCTGATTGCGTCGGGCAATTCAGCGGTGTTTCTCGCCGGAAAAGAACGAGGGCTTTCGTCTGTGCGGTTGAGGCGTAATGTGCTCAAGGACCTTCCCATTTATCAAGAGGCTGTCCAGCGCGAAAGGGCCGCCCGAGATATCAAGATTAACACAGATGAGATATGGGGAACAAAAACGCCTGAGGAAAAGGCGGAAAATGCGCAGACCCCAAAGGAAGATGGCGAAAAAGAGAAGGCCCAAAAAGATAAAGATACCAATGAGGCCAAAGAGGACATCGAGAAGCTCAAACGCACAGACGAATGGCAGCGGATTTTCAGTCCGGGGGGTGTATTCCTTGCCGGACATGTCGACACAGAACACTGGCTTGGATTTGGTCTGGAAGAAAGGCTCCCAATTATGTTCATGGGCGGCTACGCGTTCATGTCCAGGCACCCGGTTTCGACGGTGGTTCGACTGGACGATGAAAGGCAACTCCGTTTGAGCGGGCTGCTCTGGCCTGAAGCAAGAGATCGCCTTGCCAATACGGCCTACGCCACGGTCGAGTCTTTGGGGCAGGGTCAGGTGATTCTATTTGCCGTGGACCCGACTTTTAGAAACTGGCTGCCAGGCATGCAACGACTGTTTTTCAACGCCGTATTATTAGGACCAGGTATGGGTACGTCTCAGCCTGTCCCCTGGTGAGGATGTTCGAGCTTATTGTAGATGGATTTATGTTTGCGTCGGCGCCACGTAATGACCAGGATGATGCCGGTTATTACCGATAAAGGTGTATGTTTTCTGATCTTTTTCACAACAGGAGGCGAACCAATGGCCACCGTACTGAAACTGGATGAGATCAAGAATCTGGTCGATATCCCTCAACTGATCAAAGATATTGAAACAGGCTTTGTTCTCTATTCCGAAGATCGGGTGAAGGTACCTCCTGTGAGATTTTTGCATTTTGACGATCCACCGGGTAATGTTCACATCAAGTATGGCTTTGTTGTTGGTGATAATTATTATGTCGTAAAAATGGCATCCGGTTTTTATAAAAATCCCGATCTGGGTTTACCTGCCAGTAATGGCCTGATTCTGCTTTTCAGTCAAAAAACAGGGGAATTAAAACTCATTATGTTGGATGAGTGTTGGCTCACCGATATCCGCACAGCCGTAGCGGGAGCTGTGGCAGCAAAGCATTTGGCCCCGAAAACCATCACTCATATTGGCATTGTGGGTACCGGCGTTCAGGCTGGGCTGCAATTGGAAATGCTCCAGCATGTGGTTGATTGCAATAGTTGTATCATTTGGGGCAGGAATCCCCAAAAAGTGCATGCCCTTATTGACGAACTTCAATCAAAAAACAATTTCCAGGCTTGGGGACTGAAACTTCAAGGAACTCAGGATATGGAATTCCTGACCTCTCAATGCGAGCTCATTGTCACCACTACTTCGGCAAAGGCCCCTCTAATCAAAGCTGACCAGATTAAAAAGGGCACTCACATTACGGCCATGGGTGCCGACGATCATGGCAAGCAAGAACTCGAAGCACCACTTTTGGCCAAAGCTGATATACTGATGGCCGATAGTGTTTCGCAATGCGTCGATCATGGAGAGTGTTTTCATGCTGTTAATAATAAACTGATTGAGGAAAATGTAATCCTTGAATTAGGTCATATTATCAAAAACCCGAGTATGGGCAGAACAAGTGATGGCCAGATTTCCATTGTGGACTTGACAGGCGTGGCTATACAAGATATCCAAATCGCCAAAATGGTAAATCGTTCTTTCATGGAAGGGAAACTGTAATGATTACAGGCAGTAAGCAGGAAAATAAAGTTCG
>DQCG01000294.1 GCA_003533825.1 Phycisphaerales bacterium | reverse complement strand
ATTTCATTTGTAACAGACTAATCGCGTTCGAGTAAGCAGCCAATAGTTTGGCAACCTCGTCAATCTGTTCTTCAAGAATGTCGGTGCGTCCATAACCTAAGTCATTAGTCAATATTAAGTAATAACGGCATTCTTCGAGAGAACCTTGGGAAATATTTAGATATCGTATCTTGTCCGCCGCCCCGGTCTTTTTGAATCCTTCTACAATATTGGCTGCTATGGAAACTGAGGCACGTCTTAGTTGAGAAGTCAAACCGTAAATCTCCTCTTTAGGAAAACCAGAAGTAAAGCGATATGCCGAAAGCACAAACTTATGTGCCTTCTGCCAGACAATCAAATCTGTAAACCTTTTAGCCGTTTCCCGTACCATATACTTTTCATTTCTTTGATAAGTAGAACAACAAATTAACCAAAATAATATAACATCAAATTCAAGTATATCACCAAATAAATCCTTCCTTAAGAGCTTTGAGAAAGTCGCTTGGATTCGAAAAAACCTTTGATTCAAGACTATTGTCGGCCCAGAGAATATAATCACGTAATTCTCTTTCCATTAAGATCAAATCTGAATAATGTATAATCGATAGAAACATATAATCATCAGCATCATTATCTTTAGGAGGCTTTTGTGACTCCATTCTTTTTTCTCGTACTGCCCAACAGAGTTTGAGAGCGCAGCAATTCTCTGTGTCAAGATCCTTTAATACAACGTCAACATCTATTCCTTGATTCAGAGACATTAGAATTCTGTCGATCTTCAGATATCTTTTCAACCAATCAGTTCGATATCGCTCACGGTCACCGAAATACTCTTCTTTTAATTCAATGTCCCTCAACAATGAATCTCTGAAACCATCTATTCGTTCTTGATATATACCTTTATTACTTTGTTTCCAATTGAAAGTCTTCTCTGTCCAGTCTCCGGCTGAAAAAGTAGGTACCGTGATTGGAAATTTACCTATTCTCTGAATCTGTTCTAACCTGTCTTTCTCAAGATAGTCCGGAACATCCCGTACTAAAATTCCAAGTGCCGATCGAAAAGTGCTCTTATCAGAGATATTCTGTAGAACAGGGGGAAGATCTGGCACATCAATATATGGATTTTGGTTATGACATTGTGCCAATACTTCCTGTGTATATACCAGATAATCCGCGTCGATCATATATTTGACTTGTGCTGAATCAACAACTGCTGCAATACCACTTGCAGATTCTTTAGTGGCATTTCCCTCTACCCATTCCAGTGCTGCGTAAGGATTAAAGATGAGGCCACAATACGCTTTGATGCATTCATCAATACACAGGTAATCTTCCTCAGATCCACAGGGTTGAGGTTTATTTCCTTTTCTGACTCTGGCAATATTAATCAGGTCTCTTGTATCAAGGTAGATTTTCGGAGATCTCTGAATGACATCTAACATGCTGTGTCAAGTCCTGTATTCTGTGTCCTGTATTCTGTATTCTGTCTTCTAATATTTAATCCACATAAGACACAAACCTGCCGCCGGAGCGAGCCGGCCGGCGGCGGTTCTGTTTTTGGCTTCGAGTATTTCATTTATCTTTCCCGGCTTCCATCTGCCCGCACCGACTTCTACCAGGGTGCCGACGATATTTCTGACCATATTATACAAAAAACCGTCGCCTTCGACATTAACATATATCCACTTGTCCTCGGCCATAACCTCACAGCGGAAAATCGTCCGGACCGAGCTTTCCCGCCTGTCTGCGGCGGATGCAAGGGATTTGAAATCCTTTGTGCCAACGAGCAGTTGTGCGGCCCGGTTCATATCGGCGATGTCGAGCTTCTTCGGCAGGTGCCAGCATTGATTCAGCCGGAGCACCGGCCGATACTTACCTGTATAAATCGTATAGCGGTAGAGTTTGCTTTTAACACTGCCGAACAAGTCAAATCCCGGAGGTGCTTCTTCTGCGAACGTCACCACTATCTCAGGAGGGAGCCGGTCGCTGATCGCATCGGCAAAGTTCTCCGTAGGGATGGGCGAGTCGATCTCGAACAACGCGACCTGCCCCAGTGCGCTGACACCGGCATCGGTCCGGCTGGCCCCGTGGACGTAAGTTCTTGCCCCGACAAGATTCGAAAGTGCCTCGACAAGCTCGCCCTGGATGGTTCTTTTGCCCGGCTGTATTTGCCAGCCATGATACCGGCTGCCGTCATACTGTACGGCGAGTTTTATCTTGCGAAGGGCCATCGCCAATTGGTCAGAGTAACTTCTCCGCTATCTGGACGGCGTTAAGAGCGGCGCCTTTCCGCAACTGGTCACCGGCCACCCAGATATTTATACCGCGGTTCTCGGGGATGGATTCATCCTGCCTTATCCGGCCGACGAATATATCGTCTTTGCCGGACGCGTCTATCGGCATCGGGAAGCGATTATGCTCGCGGTCATCCAAAACCGAAACTCCAGGAGCCGTGCTCAAAAGGTCCCTTACCTGGTCCGGCGTAATCGGATCGGTGAACTCAAGATTGATACTCTCGCAGTGCGCCCGGAAAACTGCAATACGAATGCACGTACAGGTCACCGCAACTTCGGGGCAGTCGAAAATCTTCCGGGTCTCGTTGACCATTTTGACCTCTTCCTGATTGTACCCGTTCGGCCCGAGCGCCGAATTATGACTGAATGCGTTAAATGCTATCTGATATGGAAACGCCTCACAGGTTGGCTCCTTTCCGGCCAGAATCTCGCGCGTCTGCTCCTCAAGCTCGACCATCGCCGAATGCCCCGCCCCGCTGGCGGCCTGATAAGTGCTCACAACCATTCGTTTGACAGGATTCGCCTTATGCAGCGGCCAGACCGGTACAATCCCGATAATCGTAGAGCAGTTCGGATTAGCAATAATGCCCTTGTTCCCGGCGATTGCCTGCGGATTGATTTCAGGGATTACCAGCGGAACTTCCGGTTCCATTCTATAGGCAGAAGAGTTGTCCACAACAACCGCACCGGCATCCACTGCAAGTGGTGCGAATTCTTTGCTTCGAGACGCCCCGGCACTGAATAATGCGATATCGATCCCGGCGAAACTATCCTTCGTCAATTCTTCAACGATGTACGTTTTATTCTTGAATTCGATTTTCTTGCCGGCCGAACGAATGCTCGCAAGCATCTTCAGAGAATCGAACGGAAAATCCCGCTCTTCGAGAATTTTTAGAAATTCCTGACCGACCGCGCCGGTCACGCCTGCGATCGCAAGATTACAGCCCATTTTTACAAGCTCCTCTAAATCTTATACCCAAACTTAAAGGCAGCCAAAAACGACTGCCCGTTAAACTTCTTAAAAAATATCGGCATATTATAGCGTTTTTACTACCAAATTACAACGCTCTTATCAATATTTTTCGCCAATCAGTATTCAGCTACGATTCTCGCTGGGAGATGTTCGCTGCCATACTGCCGCCATTACCGAAGCTGTGATAATGCAGATAAACACGAAAATCGCCGCCGGCATAGCCGCTTTCTCGCCGAAATGCTTCAACGCCAGAACCGTGCCCAGCCCGGCGTTTTGCATCCCAATCTCAATTGCAAGCGTCCGCCTTCGCTTCAATCCCATCCGAAAAACCGACCCGACGCCATAGCCGGCCAGCATACCATAAACATTCAAAACGACCCCCGCCGCAAGGATTACCGCCGTCACCTGGCCGAGGTAAGACTTGTTGAGAGCTATCACCAGCGAGCAGATAAATATGATGAACGTTACCGATATAGCCGGAAATACCGGCAGAATCTTCTCGATCTTGCTCTTGAAAAAATGCCTGACTCCGAATCCGACAAACAGCGGCACTATTACCATCATTATAACACTTAAGACCATTTCGAGGAATGGGACTTGAAGCCTCGATCCTGCCAGAAGAAATGTCAGGCCCGGCGTCAATAGCGGGCACAGCAGCGTCGAGACCGTCGTCAGTGAAACAGAATACGCGGTATCGGCCTTTGCGATATAGCTCATCACATTGCTCGCCATCGCCCCCGGCGCCGAACCGGTCAGTATAAACCCGACCGCGATCTCCGGCGGTAGGTTAAACAGCTTCGATAAAAGAAATGCTCCCAAAGGCATAATGCTGAATTGCGCGGCCGAGCCGACCAAAACGATAACCGGTTTTTGAGCGATCCGCTTAAAATCCTCGACCTGGAGAACCACCCCGATCCCAAACATCGTCAGCGCGAAGAACCAGTCCATGTAGCCCTTCAAAGCCACAAACGGCCCCGGCCAAAAATACGCCGCCACCCCGAACAAAACCACCCAAACCGCAAAATATTTCGTATAAAAAGCCAGTATCTTATTCAGCATATCAAAAGTATAAAGCTCTACTGTCCATACGACAATCTCAAAAGTATCCAACGCCGGGTACTTTATCGAATTGCAGTGTCATAAATCCGTTGACTTCCCGTTTCAGAGGAGTATTCTTGGTTAATGATTTATTCTTAGTGGAGATAATATGGCTCAAAAATCCAAGATCGAATGGACTGAATCTACCTGGAATCCAGTCACTGGATGTACAAAAATAAGCGAAGGCTGCCTGAACTGCTATGCCGAGCGTATGGCTTTGCGATTGAAAGCTGCCGGAAGCCCCAACTACGCCAATGGTTTCCAGGTTACACTTCACGAGCACGCCCTTGGAATTCCGCTACGCTGGAAGCAGCCTCGGACAATTTTTGTCAATTCGATGAGCGACCTTTTTCATAAGGATGTTCCTTTTGATTTTATTTCACAAATCTTCGACGTGATGCGGCGTGCATCTCAACACCGATTCCAGATACTGACTAAACGCTCCGAGCGTCTGCTGGAACTCAGCAACAGGCTCACATGGCCGGCAAACGTATGGATGGGCGTAACCGTTGAGAACGCCGATTGTACATTCCGCATAGACCGCCTCAGGCAGACCGACGCGGCCATAAAATTCATCTCATTCGAGCCGCTCCTAAGCCCGATTCCCAATATTGACCTCGAAGGCATTGACTGGATCATCGTCGGCGGCGAATCCGGCCCCAAATCCAGACCAATGAAGCCGGAATGGGCTGAAGATATACGCGATCAATCTCTTGCCGCGAATGTCCCCTTCTTCTTCAAACAATGGGGCGGCATAAACAAGAAGAAAGCTGGACGAACACTTGATGGATGTATATGGGATCAGACACCTATTCAGCTAGAACCTGATCTACAGGATTTAATTCATGGGGCACAAGGCAGACAAATCGTTCTTCGATGAAAAGAGGCATTGGTCTAAAAGAAAAGATAAGATTCTGGAGTGTTACCTGCCGCCCTACCTTGCAAAGATAGCTCATCTTAAAGCACCAATTCTTATTGTTGATGCTTTCGCTGGGCCTGGGAAATTCGGTGACGGGGAACCCGGTTCTCCTCTAATCATTTGCCAGAGTGTAAAAAAAGCTTTGTCAAAAGGTCTGTCCGTACCTGTATCTGCATTGTGCATAGAAGACGATAGAGAACTTTTCTCTCAACTCAGTAGATTAATTGGCAAATTTCCATTTGCTGAAGCAAGACATGGAAAATTTGGTGACTATATTCAGCAGATTCAAGAGAAGGCTAAGGATCACAGCGTTTTTCTTTATGTCGACCCATTCACCGTTGAGGGCCTTGATTGGGGTCGTATGGATTGCGTCTTTCAACATTTGAGCATTTCTCATATGAGCATTGAAATCCTAATGAATTTCAATGCCGTAAGTTTTGTTCGTCGAGGCTTGGCATCTCTTAAACTTGCTATTCCCGAACTCAATCTGGAAACTGAAGATGCTGAAGAAATCGATGCTCCGCTTGTAACGCCACCTTCAATTGAAGGGCTAAACAAAGTTGTAGGGGGCAACTGGTGGCAAAATATTCTTGAACGCGCATCGAGCTTTCCTGAGAAAGTTCAGGATATGACGAATGGTGTTTGCGAACAGTTGCGAAAACGATTTAAAGAAGTTCGTCAGCATGCAATCATAGCATTGCCTCAACATGTTGTTCCAAAATATTACTTGATATTCGGCTCCCGTCATCCGGATGCATTGATTCTGATGAACGAGGAAATGGTCAAGAGTCTGCGAACACTTGCTGACCTCGCAAGACCCAAAGACCCTACTTTGTTCGAAATGCGACCCGTTGAGCTGGTCCCTGATATTGAGAAGTTACCTCAGATCATACTCAAGCATGCTTCACAACCCACAGAAAGAGGTACTGTGATCCTGAACGTAATCCGAGAATATTTTGGTCGCTTTTCTCGTAAAGAAATACGTGGCTGCATAGAGCAGTTACTGAAGAATAACCAGCTCCGTTCTGAAACTGGTAAAATTACAATCAACGACCAAGTCAAAATTTTCGCTGCCACATAATTTCAGGGGGAAAAATGATGGAGAACGGACCTGGCCTTTCGTATCAGTTTAAGTAATCATTCCCTTCGTCATACAACGTCCAGAACCGCAATTGCATTTCAGGCCAGGATATCTTTGTAGTCGGCGCAGAATTTTTTTCGTTTGCATTGGGGGCAGTGGGTGCCTCTCCAGATGTTGTCGAACTGCTCCATGACTTTTCCGACTATTGCCGGGTCATCGGTAATGATGCCGGACTCGAAGTTTCTTTTGTGCTCGCTCTTTGCGCCCATACCGGCGCCGGTGAGATTTGCGCTGCCGGTGTAAGCGAAGGTCCCGTCAATAACCACGGCTTTAAGATGCACTCTCGGACACAGGATCCGTTCCATGCCGCGTATCAAATTCGGGTATTTATCGAAATCCCTTCGAAAGGCCGGCCCCGGCTCTTTGGCGTGCAGCAGCCTGATCTCCACCTGTTTATTGATTAAATCCGACAGGATTTCGAGAAACGGTACCATCCTGCCGTTTTTATCCACGTGAAGGTCCTTTAAGTCGGATGTTGCGATCCAAAGAAACCTGCGTGCCCTGCCGACCGGTCCGCAAATCACTTTTTCGTATATATCCCTGTCTGTAATGAATTCAAGCATCGCAAGCGAATCCAAACCTCAACCATCCGCAAAAACCATTTTAACCGGGAACTATGCACCATTCAATACTCCTAAACCCGATAAAAAAAGAGACGCCGCATTTTTATCGGTGCAGCCGAGTCAACGACCGATAAGAACTTAAAATTGCCATACAAAAATAGAAATGTTAAAAACCAGGATGGGGAAAATATCGGTGAAAAAATCTTGAGGGCTGTTTTCTTTTGATTATTGCTGTTGTTACTTTGTATCCGAGGGTTGATTATGAGGCTCTTGTTCCTGTTTTTCCTGGGGTTTTTCCTCCTTT
>DQCG01000216.1:2522-7001 GCA_003533825.1 Phycisphaerales bacterium | reverse complement strand
GCACCAGAGTCCCTACGACAAAACGCGAGACGAGACGTTCGGCGAGAAACACTGCTCGCTCGAAGGCCAGATCGCCGACATCTCCGACCGCATCGCATACAACTGTCACGACCTCGAGGACGGCATGAGGGCCAGGTTAATCGACGCCGGGCAGTTGAAAGACGTGAAGATTTTCGCCGAGGCGCAGAACCGGATTAACGCCGGGGCAATCGAGGATTACACAATCCGCAGAACCCGGACGGCCAAAGCGATTATAGACAAGCTCGTCGGCGACTGCCTCGAAGCGAGCAAAAAAACTCTGGCCGAGGCGAATCCCAAAACGCCGGACGACATTTACGCCGCAGATACCAATCTGATTTCGCTGCCGCCTGAAAGCGATGCCGAGCTCGCCGAGCTGGAGAAATTTTTGCTGCACAACTTCTACCTGCACGAATCCCTTGTGCAGACGGCGGAAAAAGTAAAAGCCTGGCTGGCGAGCCTTTTCGAGAAGCTCAGCAGTAAACCGGAGCTGATGCCGGGCTACTTCCGGCGTTTCATCCCCCAGCAGGGTCTCCAGCGTGCGGTGTGCGACTACATAGCAGGAATGACCGACCGTTTCGCCTACAAAATGCTCGAATAAATTTAGCAAGGAATTCTTAAAATGTCAGGCAAACTTGCCATTGCTTATCACAATCTTTCCAATATGCTCGAAGCCGGCGTGCCGGTGCAGCGTTCGCTCAATACCGTCACCCCCGGACTGAAGCCCCGCCTGAAAAAAGCCTTTGTCGCCCTGGCCGACGGCGTCGCACAGGGCAATCCCATGTCCGAATCAATGGTTCTGCACCCGAAAGTTTTCGACCCGGTCGATATTATGCTCGTCGAGGTCGGCGAGACATCCGGCAATCTATCAGAATTAATCGGCCTGCTGTCCAAATGGCACGAGATGTCCGCCCGGATGCTGAGAAAAATGATCTCAGGGCTGCTGCTGCCGGTTATGGTTCTAACCATCGCCGCGTTCGTTTTCCCACTGCCGAATTACGTTCTCGGCGGGTGGGACTTAAGGGAGTATCTGCTGAAAGTCTTGAGTATCCTACTGCTTTTCTGGATTCCGGCGTTAATTATCGTTGTAATCATCCGCACTACTCCCAAGACCGGCCCGGCACGCAGAGTGCTGGATACCATCGTGCTGCGTATCCCCGTCCTGGGCAGAGCCGTATACAGGCTGTCGATCGGCCGTTTCTGCTGGGCCTTCCACATGCTCTGCATGGCGGGCGTGCCGGTCAGCGAATCCGTCGAGATGTCTCTCTCGGTAACAGGTAACCAGGTTGTAGCCGATATGTTCCGCCCGGCGGCAAAAAGCGTCAAAGCGGGTGAATTGATGTCGGCGGGATTTTCAAAGAAGCTGCCGTTCGACGTGATCGAGATGTGGAAGACAGGCGAGGAAACCGGCCGGCTCGACGATATGACCAAACGCCTGGCCGACAATTATTCCGAGCAGGCCGAGTTCTGGTTCGCCGAATTCTCCCGCTGGTTCCCGCGATTCGTGTATTTCCTGATCTGCCTGATGATAATCAAAATGATTTTCACGCTCGCCGGTGGTATCCTGAGAATGTACTAAGCGCTAACCGCAGAGAGTGCAGAGATCGCAGAGAAAATAAATCGTAAATCGTAAACTTGTGCCCGCGAAAGCGGGTATCGAAAATCGGAAATCGTAAATCAGTTTGGGCCACCGATCAGAGCTACGTATTTTTAGGAAAAAAGCCCCTGCTTTTCGGAGGGAAAGCGTATAAAAAGCAGGAGCCCAAAGAGCTACAAGTATCAAGCTCGCAGTACTTGTTAAGGTTTAATTTTGATAATTCTTTTACAATGTTCTGCGCCTTCGCAGCCAACTTACTAAACCAACGCCAATACTGCCCAGTAAAATGGCGCCTGGAGCAGGAATAAAATCCCAGTGTGTCCTCAACTGGGAATAATCAATCATGTTCAGCCAACCTCCATCGAGGGCATCATTGTCGAGCCAGATATTTAATTGACCATCAGCCAGCATTGCCGGATCAATTGGTAAGACAGTTTCTGTCCAATTCTCACCGGTGTCGCCTGCTAAGGGACCAAGCAACACTCCGTCAGCATATACATTGTTTCGTTCACCCTGGTCAAAGTCCACATCGTATGCCATGATTGTCAATGACGCATCATATATCACTTTTTTCGTTGGATCAAAGGTGTGGGTCCAGCCAAAGTCTGTCATGGTATATTCATCCATGCCGGGCGCACTACCGATGTACTGTATGGTGATCCATGAGTTGCCTTCAATGGTCGATGTTTCTGTCGAGTTCATCTGTCCTTCGGCGCCCTCAAAAGGGCCGTCTTCCTGGATAAGAGTTGGGGCTGCACTCACTAACGGGGTACTGACAATAAGCGTTAGCATCGACGCAATACAAATCATTATTATTTTCATCATATTTCTCCTCGTGTATTAAGTTGCATCCGTACAAACAATCTGTTTTTGACAAGAGTCAGGCTAAAGTTTTATATGAAGGGCCTTGCGCATTGACCCTCAATCTTGTACATTAGATAAAGTTGCCACTCAGGCAAGATTGGGTGGGCTACGTACTGTGTAGCTAAAACGATGCAGGTGAAAAACGAATGTTCCGCCTGACACCGCTCCTCCGTCTCATGCCGTATTACCTAACTCTGTTCCATACCTGATCACACATCAGGTTTTGCCCAGGAACTATGGATACGTAATACGTTGTGAAGCCACAAGTCGAAAAGACTTATTAGCCTCACTTACCTATTTTTGCCAGATATATCATATCGATGTCAAGAATAATTCTCCAAATTTTTATAATTTTTTTCATTTTTCAGTGAGATCGAGAAATTATGTCGAAAAATAGCATTTTGAGCTCATCAAGTGTATCTATTGTGGTGACTACATATTTTAAAACAGATGGCTCACAGAGAGTCACTTCGAAAGCATATCCTTCTTATTCGCTCAGAGCCTGCCCTTAGCTTGTCAAAGGGACGTCATCCGTAGCTGATAAAATGGGTAAGATTTTCTCAAGAAGATCAACCAAATGCGCTTGTAGTTGAAAACAAAAATCGGAAAATTGAAAAAATTTTTTATTCCATATCAGACAAGGATTTACGTCAAAAAATCCGTCTACAATTTTGTAGATTTTCGCATCAAAACCGCATGTAGCTCCAATTATGGGGGCGCGTCTTTTTTTCGGCCTCCGGTCGGAAAGGCAGGTAAAAAATACAGAATTCAGTGTCATTCCTGCACCTGCTTTCGCTGGGTATGTGTTTAGCCAAGGAAAAGTCATCCCCATCTCAATAAACGACAATTGGGATGAGGCTGCCACACAATAGTATCAATAGAAAAGGGGTGGCAGCCTCAAGCGGCAGTCCCTTAAGGACGCCTTATGGCGCTTGGGGATGGTCGCTAATACCAGAGGTCGGCTAAACACGTACTTCGCAGGTGTAAACTTGTCCCCGTGAAAGCGGGGAGCAGGAATCTACTTCCTTTTAGGCCCTGGATTCCGCATCAAGTGCGGAATGACAAATCCTCTGATTCTCTAATTCACTAATCAACTAATCTACTCAAGCTGCGGGGGAAAAAATCGCTACTTTTGCGAGCCATATTTACGATTGGCTGGAATGCCTTATCGTTTGGCCGGTGCTGTTGTACCGTCGGGTTCGCTACGGCTACACTTTCCGGCGGATTCGTATGGTTGGGCCAAAGTACGCAAAGGTGGATCCTGCCGATTACAAGCGACTGAAAAGATTCAAATGGTTTGCAAGAAAAGGAACAAACTGCTTTTATGTGTTCAGAGATGGGCCAGTCAAAAAAGCTGGAAGGAAGTCGATCTTATATATGCACCAGGAGATTATCGAAGTGCCGGAAGGGATGGTAACCGACCATATCAACCGGGATGGTATGGACAACAGGAGTGCAAATTTACGCCCGGCGACCCATTCACAAAATTTGTGGAACAGTAGAAGACGTACGGGGGCAAAATCTTCGAAATACAAAGGGGTTTCCTTGAAAAAGCAAACTCGCAAATGGTCGGCCCGGATAGGATTCGAGAACAAGGAAATACACATAGGCTACTTCAAAAACGAAGTCGACGCGGCCAGGGCCTACGATGAAGCGGCGAAGAAGTACCACGGCGAGTTCGCATGTCTGAATTTCCCGGAATAATCTTTCGAATGATTGATGATTATTACCGCAGAGAACGCGGTGTACGAAGGGCTTTTAATAAATAATACAATATCTTTCTTCTCCGCGATCTCTGCGGACTCTGCGGTTAATATGTATATTGAATTGTGGTAATATTCTTTGACTTAAAGGTCGCGGTCAGTTAACCTTCGGCGATTATGGCAAATATGAAAAGGATGCTTACATCCTGTTTCGGTCTCGGCCGGCTTCCGGTTGCCCCGGGTACGTGGGGCTCGCTGCCGCCTGTGATTATTTTCGGCCTGATGGGCTGGTTCGGT
>DQCG01000216.1:0-2358 GCA_003533825.1 Phycisphaerales bacterium | reverse complement strand
TTTTTATTTAGCCCGTTTTTGGTCATTACTACGGCGTCGGCCGGACAGGTCTGGATGACGGCGGCCGCGGGCTTTGTGCTGTTCAGGATTTTCGATATTGCCAAGCCCTGGCCGATACGCAGGCTCGAAAAGTTTCCCGCCGGCTGGGGTATTCTCGCCGACGATTTGCTCGCCGGCGTGTTCGCGTGGATTGTCTTGCAGATTTGCATCAGGTTCTTTATTGTCGGGTTGAACTGACCGATTCGCGCTGTCATCCCTGCGAAAGCAGGGATCTATGAACGTAACAGCTTTGTGGATTCCCGCTTTCGCGGGAATGACATATTGTGATATGTTATTATCATTTAACAATTTACCATAATATTTGATTCAACAACCTCCAGGTTGAATTGTTTAGATTAGAAAGCAGGGATGTCGAAAGAATATTCTGTTGAGGTTTGCCGGGAGCTTGAGTCCGGATTTCGCGATGCCGGCGTTCACCGGCCGATGCGAATCAAACGCTACGATGCGGGCACTGAGCTGACTTATGATGTGCGCGGTGTCGGCCGGGCAGAGATGGGGAAGGTATATCTTCTCGTCGAGAAGTTCGCCGGCGGGGGCTTCGCCGGGCAGGTATACCGCGTGAACGTGACGGGCATCGAGGGAGAGGTGGAAGGGCTTGAGATAGATCGGACCTACGCGATGAAGATTCTCATCCCGCCATCGGGTTTTTCCCGTCTGTTTCGCAACCTGCTGTACTGGATTGGCTTCCAGGGGCCGTTTCAGCTCCAGGTCAATCCTGCGGCGGCGCGGGCCGGGGCGCTTTGGCAGAAACTAATCCGGCGGGGAGCGAAGATTCGATTCGGCGATGAAAACGCCGTCGTCGATATTCATGCGACGTTCGTGGATGAAAAGCTCGGAAGCTGCGGCGAGCTGAGCGAGTGGATCGAGGGGCGGACTTGGCGGCTGGAAGTCGACGACCGGCTGGACCTGCTCAAAAAATGGAAGCGAGGCCGGACAACCTATGACCAGCAGGCCGGCTCGCCGGAATACCGGGCGAAGCGAAAGTTTATGAGCGAATTTGTCCGCCTTCTGTACGATATGGGGGCGTACGAGTTCGCCAGGCAGTACGAGTGGTCGACGTGCAAAAGCCAGCCGAACGCGCTGAAGCGGCAGGGAACCAACGACGATCCGTCCGGCGGCCTGACGGCGGTGGATTTTCGTGCGGGGCTTGCGCTGCTGCCATTTCTGCCGATGAGCCCGGGCGATTTCAAGTTGATTTTCAAAGGGCTGATGCGCGGCTCGCTCGTGCAGTTCGACCGGGGCGATATTGCAAAGCTCGAGGCCTTCGTGCAGACGCACGGCGAACAGTTCGCTGGGATGCGGGATATGCCGGCCGAACTGAAAACCGCCGACCAGCTCTACCGGGACTCGGTGCCGGACATCACTCACAATCATGTAAAACTGTTCTATAGTGGAAAGCTGTGGTCGACGATTCTCGACAGCACGGTCACTGGGTGGAAGGTTCGCAACATTGTGGATGAGCGGCACGAGTGGCAGTTTCGCAGAAGCAGGATTTTGACGCTGCTGTTTTTTATGATCGGGGCGATACCGTTTCTGGGCAAATTCATCCGGCGGATTTGGGGACGGGCGGACTGGCGCAATCACTATGCGGCAATGCTGAAAAGCTGGTCGTATTTTAAGCGCGCGGTTCGTGCGAGAATCGCCGAGAAGGTTATCGTCTGGCACAGGGCCGGGCGTCTCGATGCCGGGAAAGCCCGCAAAGTTGCGGCGGGAATCGGGCGATTCTTGTGTCATCTGCCGCTTTCGATTTTGCCGGCCGGACTGCACAGAATTCTGACGGACGGCAAATATGCAAAACAGCGGCTGGCCTATTACCTTGTTCGTCCGGTCCGGCTGTATTTCAATGCGGAGCTGCGCGAGCAGTGGCTGCGGGAGATGATGACCGAGGGCCAGAAAAAACACATGCTCAGCGACGAGGACGCACAAATAATCCTTTCGCAGATCGGCGAGCCGTTTATACAAAAATATCTCAAGAGCCTGGCGGTGCATGTTTGCACCCTGCCCGTGACACAGGTTGTCTCTGTTGCGATTGCGGTGATTTTCGTTCTGACGCATCCGGAAATGCCGAGGGCGGAATCATGGGGGATCGGCCTGGGCATTATCGCGCTGTTCCAGGTCGTGCCGATTTCGCCGGGCTCTCTGACCCGCGGGCTTTACGTACTGTACCTGGTCATCAGGGAACGAAATTTCAAGGACTACAACATCGCGGTGTTTCTGGGATTCTTCAAGTACGTCGGCTACCTCGCTTTCCCGATTCAGATGACCTACCACTACCCCGTACTCGCAAGATTTATGGCG
>DQCG01000217.1 GCA_003533825.1 Phycisphaerales bacterium | reverse complement strand
ATACACTCGTAAAGAAAATCGCCGGCTCTGCGCTTATTGCTTTCAAAGACATGCGGCAGGTAAAAATCGGGGAGGCGAAAGGGCAGGCTCCCGAAATCGTTTATAACCGAAGGCCGAAAAACACCGATGGCCTGGTGAAAATGGCTTTTACAGTACCGCCGGAAGTAAGAGCCACGAGGAAAGTTGTGGTCGATCCCGGCGGTGACGTGAGAACGACATTTGTCCTGCCTGATGATAAGACCGAATGGACATTCGGGCCCATCGATCCTGAGGTTTGCGTGCTGAGGGTCGAAAATACGGCCGGCGAAATTGTTGCCTCGCTGGTCAATTTCGGCTGTCACCCGGTTTCCATATATCCGTCTCTGAGTACCTCGGTGTCGGCGGATTACCCCGCGTTTGTTACAGGCGTTGTCGAAGGGGCGGAAGGGGGGCTGTGTTTGTTTGCTCTCGGATTGGCGGGCGACGCCGTGCCGTACGACAGGGGAGTCCTGCCGCGCCGGCAGATAGGCAGGGCGGTCGGGGGCGAGGCCCTCAGGCGGCTTCAGTTCGTTACGACTACCGGCGATATTACTGTAAGTGGCCTTAAGACAAAAGTTGAGTTTCCCACAAAGCCGCAGGCGGCGGAGAAAGTTGCCGATAATGATGAAATCCCCGAGCCGGTGATCAGCGAAATTCAGGTGCTGCGGCTTGGTGATATTTATATTCTGGGCCTGCCCGGCGAAGTGCTCGTGGAAGTGGGTTTAGAGATAAAGAAACGGGCGGGACTGGAGAATCTATTTATTGTGTCACTAAGCAACGACGCCATCGGATATGTATGTCACCGTGCCGCTTACGACGAGGGGGGGTACGAACCGGCCGGTGCGACAAATCTCGCGAAAGGCGCCGGCGAAATCATGATAGAGCAGTCGCTGGAACTCATCGGCCGGATCAAACAAGAACGACAAACTCGCCCTGATTAGCTTTGGCGCATTCATCCCAAAAGCCTTCGGCTTGTACATGTTTAGCCAGGGGAAAGCCATCCCCATCCCGATAAACGACAATCGGGATGAGGCTGCCACCCAATATAATTGGTGGAAAACGTGTGGCAGCCTCAAGCGGCAGTCCCTTGGGGACGCCTTATGGCGCTTGGGGATGGTCGCGAATACCAGAGGTCGGCTAAACACGTACTTCGGCTTTGAGGCTGCCACCCAATGATAGCTCGTAGGGTGCGATGAATCGCACCAATTACTTTATTGGACGCAGGATCTCCGGCGTTTTTTCTCGGAAGAACTCCAGCCATTCCTTCATGATTCCAGCGGCAATATCGTCTTTCCGCAGGGCGTATTCGTCAATTGTCGTGCCCCAGTAGAAGCCAATCCAGCCGTCGGCTATCTCGCGCGAGCCGTCGAAAAAACGCTTGAAATCCTCCTGGCCGCACCAGAGCGGAGAAGTCTCTTCGATCACGAGGGGCTTGCCGACATCATAAACCGCGAGTGCCTTCAGCGCCTTTTCGACTTCGTCTTTCTTCGGATAGAAATGGACGCTGGCGAAATCCAGATTCTCGCCGACCTGCTTCGAATAAAAGAACGGCCTGGCGTTTGGCCAGACGTGTGCCCAGGGTATCACACCGACTGTTATCATGTGCTTGTTGTCGTGCTTTCGAATGGCCGTGATGAGCTTGTCCACCCAGGCCTTTGCGACCTGCTCTCTCGTTCGTCCGGCAAGGTCGAGCGTGATTCGCTGCACAAAGTATTTGCCCCCGAACTCGCCTGCCAGCCACTCGGTCTCGGTCTTATCACCACCGGGCAGGATAGGCTCATTCATCAGGTCGTAGCAGAAAATTGCAGTACTTCCGGCACAGGTTTTGGAGACCGCCTCCCAGAATCGCGCCTGAACGTTCCAACGGGCGGCTTCATCCATCGTATCGTACCAATCGGGCACATCCTTTTTGTGGTAGCAGCCCAGGCCGGTTATATCGAGATATAGGCCGGTTTGCTCGGCCAGTTCCACGAGGCGGGCAAGCTGTTTGAGGGATGTTTGGTTCGGCTCAGTCGGTGTCTGCATGAACTTTGCAGTCTGAGGATGAATCCGAACCACATTGGCGCCGAGTGCCTTGATCTCCTTAAAATCTTCCACAACGGTCGCCCACTCCTGATGCCAGTAGTCTTCCAGCAATCGCCCCGGATCATCGTGGTCGTAGTTAAAGCCCCAGGCCACAAACTTTTCGCCCGATTCGGCACGGATAAAGCCGCTCCCATCGTCGCTGGGGCGAATCAGCTCCATTTTGCTTTCGGGCTGTGGGCTCTTCGCCAACTCGTGGACCCTGGCGACAATCCGCTCCTCAACCGACGGGGCGAACGGCCCGGGCAGGTCTGTGTAACGCATAGCGTCGCCTGCCTCGTAGCCGCCTTCGGTCAGGACGCGGACCGAGGGGATATATCCGAAAACATCATTCGAGTAACCTGCCACCCAAACCGCCCGGCCGGGTAGCTCCGACTTCAAACGCAGGGAATAATCTACCACGACCTCGCCGGCCAGTGCGACCATCGTAAGGTCGTCGCCGAACCGGATAACCTGCACCAGGTACGGATAGGTAGTTCGAATAGCCCCGTTTTGCTTGAGTTCCTCCAGCAGCACTTCCGCATGCCGGCGTTCGTACTTGTTAGTCGATTTGGCCTGTTGTTCAAGTTGCTCTTTTGTTGGCACTTCTGCGAACTCCAGTGTCACCGTATCGAGACTGGCCTGGACAGGCCCGGCGACTGTTCGTGCTTTCACAGTCAACGCAACTTCGACACCGTTGGCCAGGGCGCGGCCGTGTTGCATACAATAATCGAGGGGCTGGGATCCACGGCGAGGATACGGATTCTGGTCGCCGCCGCAGCCGGCCATAAACATGGCGGTCGTTCCGGGATGGGCTTGTTCTATGTACTCCTGGGCGAAGCCGGCGTAG
>DQCG01000172.1:8189-10041 GCA_003533825.1 Phycisphaerales bacterium | reverse complement strand
CCTCGAAAATTACGTTCTCGGCGATGATCCGTGCAGCGAATTAGCCCTGGGGAAAATGTCGCCGGGACAATTGGACGGCATCGGTGATTTTAGCGAGCATCCGATGATGCGCCGGCAGGTCCGTAACATCCTGCGCAACTGCGGCCTCATAGATCCCGAAAACGTGCATCACTACCTGGCGCAGGACGGCTATCGCGGATTTCTGCAGGCGCTTCAAATCGGGTCTGACAAGACACTCGAACAGGTCAAAACGGCGGGACTCCGCGGGCGTGGCGGCGCCGGATTCCCGACCTGGCGCAAGTGGCAATTCTGTCGGGATGCGCCCGGGCAGACGAAATATCTGATATGCAACGCCGATGAGGGTGACCCCGGCGCGTTTATGAACCGCTCGCTCATAGAAGGGGACCCGCACGCACTTTTAGAAGGGATGTTGATAGCGGCCTATACATTGGGAGCCTCGCAGGGCTACATTTATTGCCGGGCCGAGTACCCGCTGGCGATACACCGGCTGCAGGTTGCTATCTCTCAGATGCGAGAGCTGGGACTGCTGGGCGAGAACATCCAGGGCTCGGATTTCTCTTTCGATCTGACCATCAAGAAAGGTGCCGGCGCATTTGTGTGCGGCGAAGAGACGGCGCTGATTGCTTCCATCGAAGGCCGGCGCGGAATGCCCCAGCCTCGGCCGCCGTTTCCCGCCGTAAGCGGCTTGTTCGGAAAGCCCACGGTTATTCAAAATGTCGAGACGCTTGGCAACTTGCCGCTGATTCTCCGCAACGGGGCCGAGTGGTACACTCAATACGGCAGCGAGTCCAGTAAGGGAACGAAAACTTTCGCGCTGGCGGGAAAAATCAATCGCACGGGCCTGGTCGAGGTGCCGCTGGGCATCAAACTCAAGGATATAATCTATGAAATCGGCGGTGGCGTCCCGGCGGGAAAAAAGCTCAAGGCCGTCCAGACGGGCGGGCCTTCGGGCGGCTGCATACCGGCCGAAAAAATGGATCTGCCGGTCGATTACGAGGCGCTGAATCAGGCCGGCAGCATTATGGGTTCCGGCGGCATGATCGTGCTCGACGAAGATACTTGCATGGTCGATATGGCGAAGTATTTTCTGTCGTTTACGCAGTCCGAATCCTGCGGCAAGTGCGCGCCGTGCCGGGTCGGGACGCGGGCGATGCTGAGTATTCTGGAACGAATCTCGGCCGGAAAAGGCGAAATGGCCGACCTCGATAAGCTCGAACAAATCGCCAAGACAGTCAAAGACGGCTCGCTGTGCGGACTCGGCCAGACTGCACCCAATCCTGTATTGAGCACGTTGCGATATTTCAGGGCGGAGTACGAAGCGCACATACGCGAGCACAAATGTCCGGCGGGCGTTTGTCCCGAGCTGCTGCATGCACCTTGTACCAACGAATGTCCCGCCGGCGTTGATGTCCCGCTATATATCTCGCTGATTCGGGACAACCGGCTCGAAGAAGCCCTTACCTCGCACCTGGAGCGGAATCCTTTTGCCTCTATATGTGCGAGAGTCTGCCCGCATCCGTGCGAAGCAAAATGCCGCCGCACCGAGTTGGATGCACCGGTCGCCATTCGCGCTTTGAAGCGCTATATGGTGGATACGGCCGAGCGGATCGAGCCGCAGAAAATGGTGCGAGAGAATCCGCATTGTCACGATATGAAGATAGCCGTTATCGGGGCCGGCCCGGCTGGATTAAGCTGTGCTTATTTCCTCCGGCGCATGGGCTATCCGGTTACGGTTTTCGAGAAGCAGCAGCGCCCGGGCGGTATGATGGCCTTTGCCATCCCCGAGTACCGCCTGCCGCGCAAAATCCTGCAGGAAGAAATTGACTGGCTT
>DQCG01000172.1:6359-8172 GCA_003533825.1 Phycisphaerales bacterium | reverse complement strand
GGCGCCTGGAAGGGCATGAGCATGGGCATACCCGGAGAAGAGCTGCGTGGTGTCATGCAGGGATTGGATTTCCTCGTGGGGCGCAATAAGGGCCTGGATGTCCCCGTCGGCAAGAAAGTCGCCGTGATAGGCGGTGGTGACGTGGCGATAGACTCGGCTCGTACCGCCTTCCGCATGGGGGCCGACGTGACAATCGTTTATCGCCGGACCCGCGAGGAAATGCCCGGAATCGAATCCGAAATCGAAGAGGCACAGGCCGAAGGCATCCGCTTCGAGTTCCTGGCGTTGCCGGAACGTATCGAAGGAAACGGCAAAGGCGCCGAAAAACTTGTCTGTCGTCGGATGAGCTTGGGCGAATTCTCTCTCGATGGACGGCGGCGACCGGAACCGACCGAAGAGATTTTCAATCTCGAAGTCGATACCGTCATTGCCGCCATCGGTCAGCAGGTCGTCGCCGAGACCGTCGCCGATCAGGCCGGCCTGAAATTGGGCAGGTCGGGACGTATTGGTATCGATTCGTTCACGCACGAGACCGAAGCGGAAATGTTTTTCTCGGGCGGCGATGCAGTCACCGGGCCGAGTATCGTCCTTGAAGCCGTCGGAGCCGGTGAAAGGGCGGCGGTGAAAATAAACGAAAAACTCTCGCGGAATCTCGCGCCGCAGGATCGCCCCGAACCGTTCTGGCGGCGTACGCTTGTGAACGATACGGAATTCGACCCTGAGGCCGAGCCGATTGAGACACCTGCCATGAAGCAGGAAACTCTGCCGCTCGATGCGCGGCGCAGTTTCGAAGAGGTTGAATTGGCAATTTCAAAAAATAAGGCCCACCAGGAATGCCTGAGATGTTTGCGATGCGATTATCGCGAGCAGCAGTGACCTCTGATAGAAAGGCGGCGAACTGCCCGGATACGAGAGGCGTAAAGAAATAGAAAAAGCTAACTAAAAAAAAGGATCAGTTGAAGTGAAACTGACAATTGATGGAAAATCAGTTACCGCCGAAGAAGGTCAGACTGTTCTCGAATGCGCGTTGGAGAACGATATTTCGATCCCCCATCTTTGTGCGCACCCGAGTTTGTCGCCGTTCGGCGCATGCCGGCTGTGTGTGGTCGAGATAGAAGGAATGCGCGGATACCCGACCTCGTGTACGACTCCCGCGGCCGAGGCGATGGTGGTTCGGACCGATACCGAAGCACTGCGAGATTTGCGTCGAAATATTCTGGCGCTGATGATGCTCGAACATCCGAGCGCGTGCCTTGTGTGCGGCCGGCGCGATCTTTGTGAGCAATACCGGCCCGAAGCGGAAAAGGCGGGCAGCACGACCGGATGTCATACCTGTAACAACAAGGAAGTCTGTGAGGTGCGTGCTTTGGCCGAAGATTTGGGTTTTGCGGAGCTGCCGGTGCCGCCCATATATCACGAGCGGCCGCTCGAACGTTCCGAGCCCTTCATGGACCGCGACCTCAATCTCTGCATTCTCTGCGGGCGCTGCGTTCGAATCTGCAAAGAACATCAGGGCAGGGCGGTTATCGATTTTGTCGGTCGCGGCAGCCAGACGCGTATCGGCCAGGCCTTCGGGTACTCGCTGCTCGAAGCGGGCTGCCAGTTCTGCGGTTCCTGTGTTGACGTGTGTCCGACCGGAAGCCTTGCCGACCGCTACGCCAAATGGCACGGCAGGCCGGAAGGTGTCACCGAATCAACCTGCATCTTCTGCGACGAGGCGTGCGCTTTGGCGCTCGCAACGGCGAATAACAAACTTGTTGCCGCTCAGGCGGCGATTGAAAATGTCCCCGCCTGCGTGCTGGGCCGGTTTGCA
>DQCG01000172.1:5290-6233 GCA_003533825.1 Phycisphaerales bacterium | reverse complement strand
GACAGTTTCGCGCTGGTTTGCGATACGACCAGCAGCCTCGAGGACCGTTACGTCTTTAAGAAGTTCACGACCGAGGTGATGAAATCGAAGAACTATATCGAAATCGAGCCTGATGAACGGGGCGTTTCCCGCGGTTCATTGCCGAAAGATACCAAAGCGGCGCTGCTGACGGGTGACTTTGTCGATTCGGCGGACCTGGAGCGGCTTGAGCTTCTGATCGTGCAGGATTGCTACCCGACGCCTGCGAGCGGACGGGCCGATATAGTCCTGCCGGCGGCGATTTTCGCCGAGGTTGACGGCACGATTCTCGATGGCTCCGGACAGAAGCGGCCTTTGTACAAAGCGTGCGAGCCGCCGGGCCGGGCGATGCCCGAGTGGTGGATTATCTGCCGGCTCGCTCAGGCCATGAGGGCCAAAGGTTTTGAATATGAGTCCGCCGGTGAGATATCGCGGCAGGCGGGAATCTCGCAGGCGACGTTGAAGAAGGAGCGTCAGGAAGCACCTGCCGCCGCGACGAATCTGAAGCTCCGGCGAACCTTCTTCCGGGGACACCGGATCGACGAGAAGGTGCGTGGATTGCGGGAGCTGTCCGTGGATGAGCCTTGTGCCCTTGACGTGGGTGCCGATAGAAGCGAAGGGGCGTTTCAAATCCTGGAAAAACGCGAGATTGCTCCTAACGTTCATGAAATTGTCATCGCCGCGCCGGAGGTTGCGAAAAAAGCCCTGCCCGGCCAGTTCGCTATCGTGATGGTCGACGAGCAATCCGAGCGAGTGCCCTATACCCTGTGTGGCTGGGACACCCAAAAGGGGACGATTACCCTTGTAGTGCTGGAGCAGGGCCAATCGAGCCGAAAGCTTATATTGTCGAAAGCAGACGATAAGCTCGCGCACGTCGTGGGGCCGCTCGGCATACCGCTGGAGATAGAGAACTACGGGACGGTCG
>DQCG01000172.1:0-5179 GCA_003533825.1 Phycisphaerales bacterium | reverse complement strand
ATCAGCGAAGCTCGCAGCCATTACCTGCATTACTACCAGGACAAGCTTCAAAGCCTTTGCGACGAGTTTATCCAGACGACGATTGACGGCTCGGTGGGGACAAGGGGACATGCAATCGACGCCCTGACGCAAAAACTCAAAGACGGCGAGAAAATCGATCGCGTTATCGCGGTCGGATGTCCCTTTATGATGATGGTGACGGCCGGGGAAACCAGACCGTTCGGAGTAAAAACCCTGGCGGCGCTGAACCCGATTATGCTGGATGGGACCGGCATGTGCGGTGCCTGCCGTGTCACCGTCGGCGACGAGATGAAATTTGCCTGCGTGGACGGCCCGTTCTTCGATGCGCATCTGATCGACTGGGATGAGCTTAGAGACCGGCGGGCGGCATATAGCGCCGAGGAGATACATTCACTTGGCCGGACAGAATCGGTAGCTTCCGGCCATAGCGGGCAGCATAAGTGCAGTTGTCCGCATTGATCGACAGAACAGTACATAATAATAGACAAGATTGTAGGTCATCCGAAAAGGGTGGCAGCCTCAAGCGAAGCTTGGGGATGGCTGTACCACACCATCCCCAAAGCCTTCGGCTTTGAGGCTGCCACCCAGATGCAAGTATAGAACTGAAAAATGCAATTGTTTTAAGATGATAGAGTAGTAAATGGCTAAGGAAAAGATTCCCCGACAACCAATGCCGGAGCAGGCTCCCGAAGACCGCGCCAGGAACTTCGAGGAGGTCCCGTACGGTTATTCCGAAGAGACCGCAATCCTGGAAGCGAGCCGCTGCCTGAAGTGCAAAAAGCCGCGGTGCGTTGCCGGATGCCCGGTCAGCGTCGATATTCCCGGCTTTATTGCTCTCGTGCAGGAGGGCAAGTTCATCGAGGCGGCATGGAAGCTCAAGGAACAAAATGCGCTGCCCGCGGTCTGCGGCCGGGTCTGTCCGCAGGAAGAGCAGTGCGAGAAGCTGTGCGTGCTGGGAGTCAAGGGCGAGCCGGTGGCCATCGGAAGGCTGGAGCGGTTCGTGGCCGACTACGAGCGCAACAGCGGCAATATCAAGGTGCCTAAGATTGCCGCCAAAACGGGCAAACGGGTGGCGGTGGTTGGTGCCGGGCCGGCGGGACTTACGGTTGCCGGTGATCTGATTAAGCTCGGGCACGATGTGACTGTCTTTGAAGCCCTGCAACAATCGGGGGGCGTGCTTACCTACGGGATTCCCGAATTTCGCCTGCCGAAAGCGATCGTCCAGGCGGAAGTGGGTTACCTCAAGAAGCTCGGGGTCAAGTTTGTGATGGACTTTGTGGTCGGCCGGAACAGCACCATCCGCGAGCTGATGGAGGATGAAGGTTACGATGCCGTTTTCATCGGCAGCGGGGCCGGCCTGCCGTCGTTTATGAGAATTCCCGGCGAGAACCTGGTCGGAGTTTACTCGGCCAACGAATATCTGACCCGTTCTAACCTTATGAAGGCCTACCTTTTCCCGAAATACGATACACCGCCGATAAAGCGGCAGCGCGTCGCCGTAATCGGGGGCGGCAACGTTGCGATGGACTCGGCAAGAACGGCGCTGCGGCTGGGCGGCGATGTCACTATCGTTTATCGCCGTGCGAGAGAGCAGATGCCGGCACGCGCCGAGGAAATTCACCACGCCGAAGAAGAGGGCGTCAAGCTCAAGCTGCTTAACAATCCAATTCGGATTATCGGTGACGACCGTCACCGGGTAGTGGCCATGGAATGTATCAAGATGGAACTCGGGGAGCTGGATGATTCCGGCCGGCGTAGACCGGTTCCTATAGAAGGCTCCGAATTTACGATGGAGCTCGACATGGTAATTGTGGCTATCGGCAACAAGCCCAATCCTCTTATCCCGCAAACGATGCCGGAACTCGAAATGACAAAGTGGGGCACCATCGTTGTCGATGATAATACTATGCAGACTTCGGTCCCGGGTGTTTTTGCAGGCGGCGACATTGTTTCAGGCGCTGCAACGGTCATCCTGGCAATGGGCCAGGGCCGAATCGCTGCTGCTGCTATGAACAAATACCTCGCAAAAAAGAAAAAATACAAGAATTAATACAGGTAACCGCATTTTTTGATTCGGACTAATTGTGTTCCCCTTGCTGCAAGCAAGTAGAAAATTGCTAAAAATAGAATCTCCACATAAATATCATAAACCCGAAGATACTCCAATAAACGAGCACTCCCAAAAGCAAAGGGACTTTAGCGCCTGAGTCAAGATTTCTTATGGCCGTTGCTTTACGGAAAATAAACAGCGTGGACAGCAAGGCAGTTAGAAACAACGCTGCTGCCACGAAACTGATTATCGGATAAAGCGCGTTCAGCACGGATTTATCCAGCGCCAGCCTGCCATCCAAAATCTTGTGGGCCGTCACGATACCTGTTGGGTCTGAGAATATGTGTGGCCAGTAGGGGATACGGGAGGTCATCTTGAGTATTGCTTTGAGTAGGTGGGCGGATGCCATTGTAGGAAGCAAAAGTAAGGCAAGTGTCTTTGCGATAGCTCCGTACGGTACTGCAGACCTTAGTTTTGCCAAGGCCAGAACAGCGAGCAATAAGACGCAAGGAAATACTATGAACATAATGACCGCAGAAAGCGAGTCTGCTATCGGTCCTGTTATCCCCAGAGAGCCGACAAAATGCCTGGGAACCCACGTCAGGATTGCTTTGGAAACCGGCCATTCCGACAGGATTTCATAGACTATAAATCCGCTTACCAATAGAACGAATCCCACCTGTGCTGCTCGCAGCTCGATAGCATGGAAGAAATCGGCGAACGGCCACCTGGTTGACCATCGTAGGTTGTTGTTTGGGCACGCCTTGAGACATTGTGTGCACAGCAGGCAGTCCTGATTGTCCTTGATCGTTGCCGGATAGAGGTTGCTCGTACACGAACGCCCCACTATTCGATAGTGATTCTTCTTTACCACGCAATCTTTAGTTTTACATGACTTGCATAGTGAAAGGTTATCTGCACGCCACTCCAATGGTGAAACAAGGGCATATAAACCGAGTAAGTGACCCACCGGGCAGACATAACTGCAGAAGGCCCGCTTCTCATATATCAGACCGACCACCACTGCGACACTCAGCAGCATGAGTAGATACAGTGCCATTCGGTGAGGTATCCGATGCAGTGACAGGCCATGTATCCCCACAATCACGATGAGCGTGTAAAAGATGGTAATTACCCATCCGCTTTTGAATAGATGCAGCACTTTTCGCCGTAGCCCGATCCGTCCTGCCAAAGAGGTTACCAACTCCATCGGGCACACCATGCACCACGCACGCCCCAATAGAATTGCAGCCACGATGACGAGCGGCCACCAGTACGACCAGACCAGCAGGTTCGCCAGGTTCGTGTTCCGCAGGACTTTGGCAAAGCTTGGGTCGGGAGTCTTCACCCCAAGACCACCCGCGATGAGCAGCCCAAATACTGCTAACATAATCAACTGCGGCACAATTGGGAACCACCGTGAGCTAAGCAAAGTGCGAATCCAGCGAACATTCAGCAAATTCATCTTGTTTTCCTTAACTAAATAACCAGATTTTCCAAGGCCAGTTTCCATTGCAAGTTTGTACAAATATATTCGAATCCTTCGAAATATCAAGTCCCACAATCTCAAGATTCTTTATCGAACACCCTTCGTATGGAGTGCTCGTGGTAATGGTAGAGAAAAACCTGGCAGAATTCATCCAATTTTTTAGAGCTACTGATATACTTGCTTCTTAATTAAATCCAATGCTTCCACCTTTTAATATGTCTTATTCACGTTTGACAATCATGTCTTTGTTTAGTATTATCCGGGCCATTGTAGGTGATATTGGTTTAATATTTATGATCGATGCTTGTGCGGGATCATGGTGAAAAATGCAAAACACGATATACGAGATTCGAGACAAAGTCATGCAAGTTGGGCCTTTCAAAGCATTTAGGTTCGATGCCGACGTAGTTGGTGACGTGGGTGATTGTATTGCACCGCCGTATGATGTTATCAGCGACGCCCAGCGGGAGCAGCTTTATAAAAAGAGCAGGCATAATCTCGTTCGCATCATCAAAGGCAAGACAATGGCCTCTGATAACGGCGAGAATAACCAGTATACGAGAGCCGCCGGCTATTTGGCAAGCTGGATAGAAGAAGGCGCCCTGAAGCAGGACTCCGACGAGGCTATCTACGCTTACGTGCAGGATTTTGAACTGGCCGGCACGGCATACCAGCGTGGCAGCTTTATTGCTTTGGCCAAACTGGAAGATTTCGGAGATATCGTCAAACCTCACGAGCAGGTTCTCCACAAGCCGATGGTTGACAGGCTTAATCTAAAGCGGGCGACGGCCGCCGATTTCGGCCTGGTTTTCATGCTCTATGACGATGAGAAAAAGCTCGCGGATGGAATCATAGAACAAGCCGCCGGGCGGCAGCCGCTTATCGACTTTGTGGATGAGCAGGGCGTAAGACATCGTCTCTTTGCGATAACCGCCCAAAAAGACATCGAGACAATTGCAGAAGTGATGAGCGATAAAAGCTGCATCATCGCCGACGGCCATCATCGCTATACGACGGGCCTGACCTACTCCAAAGAGAACGGCAATCCCGCCGCGAAGTACCAAATGCTTGCCTTCGCGAATGTGCATCAGGATGGCCTGATTGTCCTGGCGACTCATCGGCTCGTGGGCAATCTCGAAAACTTCAGCGTGAACAAATTGATTGAGCAGCTCGGCGAAAGATTCCGGGTCACTAAGTTCGAATTCAGTTCGGCGCAGACCAAAGATCGTGCGGAGCAAAAAATGCTTGAGTTGATGCATACCGAGCACGACGGGGATGAATGTGCATTCGGGATTTACGGCGCCGACAATACTTTTTACGTGGTGGTCCTGAAAGACAAACGCACGATGGATTCGATTGTACCGGATATGAGCCCGGAATGGAAAACGCTGGACGTTTCCATCCTGCACAAACTGATTCTGGAAGAATTATTGGGCATCGATCAGGAAAAACTGGCTGAGGGCGAAAATCTGCAGTATGTGAAAGACACTCCCAATGCGATCGCCGATTCAATCGCTCAGATTGATGCAAGTCAAAAGCAAGCCGCGTTCTTCATGAATCCGGTTAAAATGCAGCAGTTGAAAATGGTAACCCAGGCCGGCGAAAGAATGCCGCAAAAA
>DQCG01000052.1 GCA_003533825.1 Phycisphaerales bacterium | reverse complement strand
TTGCAGATTTCGGACACGGTAACCAACCGCAGCGCCATCGAGCAGGAATTCGGTATCCTTTATCATGGAAATTACGGGCCGCCGCTCATGGAACAAGGCGCGCAGTTCTTCGGGCCGGTGCGGCAGGTAACGCCGATAAACGAGCACGCGGCCAAAGACGTCTCAAGTTACAACATCTACCGTGCTGCGAAGGCGGGATTCCCGGAACAGGTTTATTGTTTGCAGCTTTGGGCCGACCGGAACGACCGGACGAAAGTAATGCTTCGCAACGCCGCTGGCGATAAGGCCGTATCGATGGCGTATTCGGTCAGGGAGCTGCCGTTCTTTACGCTCTGGAAGAATCCGGTGGCCCGGGAAGATGGATATGTGACGGGCCTGGAGCCGGGGACCGGTTTTCCTCGCAACAGGTCGATAGAGCGCAAGTTCGGCCGGGTCCCGAAGCTTGCCCCGCACCAAAGCCGCTCTTTCACAATCGATTTTGCTCTTCACGCCGACAAAAGCCAGGTAAATGCCTCGGCCGATGAGATTGCACGCATCTGGGCCGGCCGTAAAACTCAGGTTGATACGACCCCTCTGGCCGGCACCGGGCCCAGCCTGGAAGAAATCATCAAGGCGGCGAAGACCTGGCGCCCCGGATTCGAATCCTGGTACGGCAAGCCGGCCCCGGATTTTACATTGACCGATATCGCAGGCAAAAAACATAAGCTGAGCGATTACCGCGGCAAGAATGTTTTGATTGTCTTCTGGGCGACCTGGTGCGGGCCGTGCATAAGGGAGATACCGGATCTGATCAAGCTGAGAAATACAGTTAGCCAGGATAAACTGGCGATTCTGGCCATCTCGAATGAGGATCCGGGTAAGGTCAAAAAGTTTGTCACCCAGGCGAAAATGAATTATACGATTTTGCTCGATCCGGGTGTTCTTCCGGCCCCATACAATACTATAAGAGCCATCCCGAGCAGTTTCTTCATTGATTCCGACGGAAAAATCAAGCTCGGAAGCACCGGCATGGTTTCATTGGAGGAAATCAAGGCCATATTTGAGGCCGAATAACCGCCGGGCACCGTCGTATTGTCTTGAGTACCCGGACGGACCCGGCTCAACGTGTGCTGCTGGATCGAATGGGCTCGGGAAGTTTGCTGCCGCTCTAAACATTTGCCGTATCTGTCACTGTTTGCTGCCATTTGTGGATTTTCTTTGTCAGCCGGGCGATGACGTCTTTGTGCCGGCCGGAGTCGAAAAGATTCGTGGTCTCGCCCGGGTCCTCGTTCAGGTTGAAGAGCTGGCATTTGTCCACGTCACTGAGGCAGAGTTTCCAGCCGTCCGGCGAAATCACGGCCCGGCTGCTTTCATTTTCCACGCGCTTGAGCTGTTCTTTGTCGGCCAGTTTCGTGCCGCCTTTTTTGACCGAGATGGCGCCGCTGTTGGGATTCCACTGGATATAAACGTGGTCCCGGTCGGGCCGGCCGGTTTTGATAAGCGGCACCAGGCTCCTGCCGGGAAGGTTCCGGTCACGGTCGCGGCCCAGCAGTTCCAGCAGGGTCGGCACCGTGTCGATCTGACTGACCGGGTGCCGAATCACGCGCTGCCTCGCGCCCAATTGCGGGATGCGCATCAGCCAGGGGATTCTGACCGCCTCCTCGTACATCACGCTTTTAGTCACCAGGTTGTGCGAGCCCATCATGTCACCATGATCGCTGGTGTAGACTACAATCGTGTTGTCCGCCAGGCCGAGATTTTCCAGTGTTTCGAGAATCGCACCGACGCTGCGGTCCACCTGCGTGACCAGGCCCCAGTATTTGGCAATAAGACTTCGAATACTCTTCTCGTCCTTGCCATATTTCTCCCGGCAGCTTTCCCGCTTGACACGGTAGCGCAGCGGTTCGTTCTCCTCCAGCGGATCGCGGAAATTGGCTGGTACATCGACCTGCTCCGGGTCGTGCTCGTTATCCAGCGGCCCGAAAAAGGGCATGTGCGGTTCGAGGAAATTAACGTACAGCATGAACGGCTCATCGCGATGCCGGCGCAGAAAGTCGCAGGCCTTCAGCTCCAGGAACTTCGGCTTGCAGTGTTCGATGGGACGTCGCGCGGCAAACGACCGGCTGAACTTGCCGTTTCTGCCCGGCTGATAGCCGTGCTCGATGAGAAAATGATGATAGTCACTTCGTTTGTTTCGGTCGCGGCCGGAGCTGTAATGTGGGCTGTAGCCGTCCTCCATGGAGACCCATTCCCGGAAGCTGTGCTGGGCGAAGATTTCATCGCTCAGGTGCCACTTGCCCATATAAGCCTTGTGGTAATCGGGGTCGTTCACTATCTCCGGCAGGCACGGAACCTCGGCCGGCAGCGGAATGTTGTTCTTAATGCAGCCGGAGGTATGCGGCCACAGGCCGGTCATCACCGCCGAGCGGTTGGGCGTGCAAACCGGTTGGGTGACATACGCTTTCTCGAAAACCACGCTTTCAGCAGCCAGTTTGTTCAGGTTCGGTGCGTGGATTTTCGTATTGCCGTAGACCGCCATCGTGTCGGCCCGCTGCTCATCGGTCCAGATGAACAGCAGGTTGGGTTTGCGCTTGCCGGCATGTACCGGTTCTTTCGAGGCGTGCAGACATCCCGGCGCGGTCATTGCCGCAACTCCCAATCCGATGGTTTGTAGAAAGTGTCGCCGTGTGTGACTTGCTCTGCTCATTTTTTCTCCTGCTTGTTATTCGGTTATTTCCTTATCGGCCAGTTCGGCGAATCAATTCGGGCGGTTTTAAGATACGTTTCTATCCGGGCAATCACGTCCGGAGTCTCCTGGGCGATGTCGTTCTTTTCCGCGATATCCCGACTCAGATCATAAAGCTCCAGCACTTTACCCGGAGCAGACCGGATGGCCTTATAGTTTCGCCAGCGGACCGCCTGCTGGAACTTGCCGGCGGGGAATTCCCAGTACAAAAAGCGGTCATCCGTTCTCTGCCGCCTGCCCAGCAGCGTTGGTAGAATACTAATGCCGTCAATATTTACCGGAGATGTCACACCGGCCAGTTCGGCTAACGTGGGCATTACATCGGCGAAGTACCATGGGGCATCGTTCTTTTTTCCCGCCGGAATCCTGCCCGGCCAGCGGGCGATCATCGGCGTTCGGATGCCGCCTTCGTACAGGTTGGTCTTCTGTCCCCGCAGTGGGCCGGAGCTGTCGAAAATCCCCTCCCAGCGGTTGGCTGCGCCGTTGTCCGAGCAGAAAAAGACCAGCGTCCGCTCGTCGATGTCCAGCTCCTTCAACAGCTTCATAATTCGCCCGAAGTCGGCGTCCATTCGCGTAATCATCGCCGCATGGACTTTCGCATTAGCGGGCCATGATTTGTCTGTGTATGGTTCAGTGCTTGGTATCTCGTACCTGGCGTGCGGAATGGTGTAGGGCAGATAGAGAAAGAAAGGTCCCGTTTTATGTCGGCGGATAAAATCCAGGGCGAACTCGGTAAACATATCGTGAGAATATTGCCCCCGCTTGCCGTCGGCG
>DQCG01000622.1 GCA_003533825.1 Phycisphaerales bacterium | reverse complement strand
AGATCGTCGAAATCGGAAAGAGCCACCATGATATTAACGCCGATAACTCCATCGGTCCCGGCTTTTGTCTTTTGTATCTCTTTCTGCAGGGCTCTTGTGTCCGCCGCTTTGGGATTCGTATCCCAGTCGGCTTCTGTGTGGCCGATTCCGGCCGTGGCTATAACGCCGATGCCGCCCGCATTGGCCACGGCACAAGCCAGGCCCGCCAGAGAGATGCCAATTCCCATTCCTCCCTGGATTATAGGCAGATTGATTTGCAGGTTCCCGATTTTCAGGGCCTGAAATTTATTTATATACATAAACCTTTACTTTCAAAAGCACAAATATATAACAACCCAAATGATTCGGAAGATATGTCTTGAGGCGGATACTAAACTATACAGTGTGCTTTTGCATCAAGGCTTCGCTACGCGATCATTACAACTCTAAATATTTCTCTCCGGTATTATACCGCTATTTACTGCCGGAGCAAGGATATTGTTCTACTATTACAAAAAAGCTCTCATGGCATATCATAGAGCTGTTTCTTGACATTTACCCATTCATAAAGTGTGGGTATTACTATTAAAGTCAATAAAGTGGAAGATACAAGTCCCCCGATTACGACAATTGCCAGCGGCCTTTGCACTTCCGAGCCGGTGCCGGTAGTTATGACCAGCGGCAGCAGGCCCAGGGCCGTTGTTATCGTAGTCATCAGGACGGGCCTTAGCTTTGAAGAACATCCGGCGATCACCGATTCCCGCAATCCCAGACCTTGTGCCTTAAGATGCTCGAATCGTGATATCAAAACCAGGCCGTCCGTCAGGGCGATTCCGAACAGGGCGATAAAACCGATTGAAGATGGAATGCTGACGTTCTCTTTGAAAAGGGCAAGCGCAAAAACACCTCCGACCAAAGATAACGGAATGTTGAGCATAATCAAAAGCACATTTTTGAACGAATTGAACAGGCCGTAGAGCATCACAAGAACCAGAAACAAAGTGATAGGGATTACTATTAACAATCTCTTGTTCGCCGCCTGGTGCAATTCGAATTGTCCTCCCCAGGCAAGCCTGTAGCCCGGAGCAAGCGTAACTGCTTCGTCCACTTTTTCCTTAGCCTCTCGGACGAAGCCGCCGATATCTCTGCCGCGGACGTTGCATTGTATGGAGATAAATCGCCGTGTGTCTTCCCTGCTGATTTGCCGCAAACCCGTTACAGTATTGACGTCTGCGACTTCGCCGAGCTGGACGTTGTAACCGGCCGGCGTTTGAATCAACAGGTTCTTTATCGATTCGATATCTTTGCGATAGGCCTCGGCAAATCTGGCGGTTATACCGAATATCTTCTCGCCCTCGAAGACCTTGCCGACTTCTTCGCCGGATATGGCACTATGGATTGTATGCTGTATCTGGTAATTGCTAAGGCCGTGGCGAGCTATCCGGCTGCGATTCATGTCTATCTGGAGCTGTGTCTGGCCAGCCACCTGCTCGGTCCGTAAATCGGCAACTCCCGGTATCTGCGAAAGAACATCGTGGATCTCAGCGGCTTTGGCTTCGAGCGTCGCCATATCGTGGCCGAACAGTTTTGCTACAACAGCAGTCCCTGCTCCCGCCACAAGGCCGTCGACTTCGTGCTTGATAGGCTGAGAGAAACTTACTACCACGCCGGGGTAGTCGCGAATTCGACTGTCAATTTGGGCAACGAGTTCTTCCTGTGTTTTGGCATTTTTCCACTGCCTTTTGGGCTTGAGATTGACGGTTATACAGGCATAATTCGTATGATGAATGTGAGGACCGACTTCGCCGTAACCAATATCGGCGATGACCTGTTTTATCTCAGGGAAATCCAGAATGTCTTTTGCTATCTGTTCAGTGGTCGTACTTATCTCTTTGAGAGATATGTTAGGATTCATATATGCCAGAACTTGAATAGTACCCTCTTGAAGAGTCGGAACAAATTCCCGCCCCAGCCTGACGAAGACCGCCGCCCCCAACGTCATCAATATCAGAATTACCGCAATAACCACTGAACGTCTGCCGAGACAATGAGTCAGTATCGATTTGTAGCTGTTGAGAACCGCCGGATGAACGCCCCTGGCCATGTTGTCTCGACCTCTTTCCTTATGCAGCAGGCGATAAAACACCGGAGCGATAAGCAACGCATAAATCAGCGAGCCCACCATTGTTGTCGAGACTGCGAACGCCAGCGGCCTGAACATTTTGCCCTCGACCTGGCCGAGCGCAAAGATGGGAATGAAAACAATAATGATAATAGAGACGGCGAAAAATATGGGCTGCCCAACTTCTCTGGCGGCGGCCAATATTATCCCTGTTGGCGTGTCCTGGTTGCCTTTATCTGCGAACGTGGACTGGATTCTCTCGACCATTATTATCGTGGCGTCAACTATCATACCCAGAGCGATTGCTATGCCGCCGAATGATATCAAATCGCCCGGCATTCCGTTGCGGTACATTAAAACAAAAGCGAACAGTGTAGAAAAAGGCAGCGAAAAGACTACAATCAAAGCGTTGCGAATATTCCCCAGAAAGACAAATGAAACGAGGCATACGAGAATAAGACCGAGTGAAAGTGCGCCCCGGACGGTGTTTATGCTGTTTTTTACCAGGTCCGATTGGTCGTAGTAAGGGATTACTTTGACGCCTTTGGGAAGGGTTTTGTTAATTTCCGCTATACGCTCTTTCAGGCGGCCGATTACCTCGAAGGAGTTGGCCCCATGTAGTTTATATACGCCGCCGATGACGATTTCTTTTTCTCCATCCAGGCAGGCCACTCCTCTTCTGAACGCATTGCCGAATTCCACCGTGCCGATATCTCCAATGAAAACAGGACTGCCCTTGTGGGTGCGTATTACGATTTTCTCAATATCCTCTATTGCCTCTACTAATCCAAGGCTTCGTACAATCAACTCTTCGGCGCCTCTCTCGATGATACCAGCGCCCAAATTCAAGTTGTTTTTCTGCACGGCTTCGATAACATCGTCAAGGGTCAGGTCGTATTCGAGCAGCCGGGCCGGATTCACTCTGATCTGGTATTGCCTGACGTGGCCGCCCTGGCTTATAACTTTGGCAACGCCTGAAACAGTTTGAATGTCACGCTTGACGATCCAGTCCTGGATGGTCCGCAGATCGATCGTGCTGTAGCCGTCCGCCTTAATGTAGTAAGAAAGGATCTTACCCATTCCGCTTGCAATGGCGCCCATTTCCAGGTCGTGAGGCATGTTCATTGTTTCAGGTATGCCTTCCTCGGCCTCCTTGAGCCTTTGGGAAACAAGCTGGCGCGCCAGGTAAATATCGACATCATCTTCGAAATAAATGTTTACGGTGGAAAGTCCGAGTGAAGATATCGAGCGGATTTTCCCGACGCCCGGTATACCTCTCATCGCCACTTCGACCTGTCGTGTTACGAACTGTTCGACCTCCTCGGCCGCCATCCCTTCCAGTTCGGCAAAGACCTGCACCAGGTTGGGACTGATATCGGGAAAGGCGTCAATTGGCAGCTTTGAAAGCGAGAACACTCCCGCCGCACTGACACCGACGAAGCACAAAACTATCAACAATTTATATTTAAGCGAAAATTGAATAAGTCTCGCAATCATATTTTCATAACTCCAACGCTTTAATGAACGTGGCCGTGGCCGGCATGTGCGCCGCCGGCAACCTTTTCCAACTCAGCTTTGAGCCGGAAACTGTTTTTGGTGACTATTGGCTCTCCGGGTCGAAGTCCCGAAACAATCTCGACGCTTACATCGTTGGCTCGGCCGAGCGTTACCGTCCTGGCTTCAAAACCGTGGTCACTCTTTACAAAAACAGTGGGCTTGTCGTTGATATCCTGAGTAACATCCTTTGGCACTACGACTTTTGCAGTGACTTTATCGACGAGCACCTCGGCGGTCACAAAGGTGCCGGGCCTAAGCATGCCGGATTTATTGTTGAGCACAACTCTTGCCGGGGCGGTCCGGGTTTTCTCTTCGACAATCGGGCCGACGTAGCTTATTTTTCCCTCGACCTTGCCGATTGCAGCACCCATATTGAGTTCAACCTGCTGGCCGGCTTTGACATGCGGCAGGTCTTTCTGATAAATGCTTAGATCGAGCCAGACGGTACTGAGGTCTGCCACGGTATAAGCAGAGGTTTCGCCGGTCATTTTCTCTCCGAGGGTAATGTGCTTTTCGATCACTGTGGCATCAAAGGGAGCGCGCAAAGGATACCAGGCAAGTTTTTCGTCCTGGATGCCTGGATTTATCAGGATTGGTTGACTGCCTTGTGCGGCACGTTCTGCGGCGCACTCGGGGCAATTAGGATCGTCACAATCCTCCTCCTGAGCTCCACCGGCAGTTTGTCCCTCTGCGAAGAGCTGGATATCGTTGATGTCCTCTGCACTTAGGCCAAGCACGTATAGATTACGCTCGGAACCTTTGAGCTGTATCTGGCGGACCTGCTGGGCGCGTTGTGCTTCCAGCAGATTCCTTTTGACTTCGAAAGCGATACTGTCACGTGTTGCAGCGTACTTTGCATCGGCCCTTTTATAGGCATTCTCAGCGGTCAGGTAGTCTTTCTCGCTGGAAATCATTTTTTCGAAGAGCGATTTTTCCCGCTCGTAAGCGGATTTGGCCAGGACGAGTTCGGCATAGGATGAAATAAGCGTAGTGTGGTTTGTGTTCAGTGCTGCTCCGCTGACCTGTCGAATAGTCTCCAGTGACGGGAAAGAATTCAGGGTTTCCAGCAGCTCTGTTATGCTGTCGGATATCTGCCGGGCGCGTGTAAGGTCCATTGAGCAGCAGCCAACCTCTGCCCAGTTGGTCAGATATTCGACTTTCGCCTTGCCAAGCTCGGAACTCTCAATCCATGCGAGGATTTCACCGGTTTTGACCTTCTCGCCGACATTCTTGAAAACCTGACGAACGACGCCGGCCGCATTGGGCATAATGTGTGCCATGCGGTCGGTGTTAATAACGATTTGACCCGGCATACTTATATGGACCTCGATTTGTCCGGGGCCTGCTTTGCCGAGTTCTATTGCATACCTGCCGATTTCGTCCTGCGTTAATTCAACGACTTGTTCGTTGCCATGGTCGTGGCCTCCGATTGCGTGCTGAGCTTCGGCAACGGCATCGGCGCCCTTTGTAACGAGGCGATCGCCTGACGACAGGCCGGTGAGGATATGGACAAAGCCGCCGGCCGACCTGCCCAGTTCCACGGAACGTTTCTCGAATGTCTCACCGGCCAACTGAACGAATACGACATGATTATCACCTTCATCTACAATGGCGGATTCTGGTACGGCTAAAGATTGAGTATCGCCTGTCTGTAGGAATTGAACCACGTCGGTTTTAGTTGGAACCTTCCACTGCTGTTCCTTGAGAAAGCTTATGCCGTCAACCATGCCAGTGGGCAGGGCGGCATGAATTTCATCATGTGAGGCATAAACTTTAACAGGTGGTAAAAAAATGATGTGGTCTTTGCCTTCGAGCGGAATTGCCAGAGAGACAGTCCAATCGCCCGGCTTCGGGAAAGTCAATTCGGGAATATATATACCGTCTCTGGCCGGCTTCGGCTCGGTGTGTTTGATAGGAGCCGCCGATCCGAGACTCAAAATGAAGGTCACGGGACCGCTTTTACGAGGTTTAAGCGTAGAAAGGTCTGAAACATGGGTGACAAACGCCGTCGGCTCATTAACTGCTATCAAAGGATGCTCAAGGAAGATTTCGAATCGCTTATCCCAGACAGTGACCTGAGAGTTTTCATCCCCGTGTTGATGTTCATCGTCAATAGCACCGCCGGCTTCGGCGGCATTGTGTGATCCGAAGTGCACGTTCCCCTTGTACCAAAGAACGGCTCCGGCGAGAATAACGAATATGAACAACGCCATGCCAAAGTGGTTTGCCTTTTGCGCTACGGAAGTATTATTTTGGTGTTTTTTTCCGGACATTATGAAGTCCTCCTATTTACTTTCCTGAGCTTTTGCTTCGGGAGAATTTTGTACGTTATCGAGATCCCGGCCAATCAAACGTTCTACGTCGGCCCTTGCTTTGTGATAGCCGGTTAAAGCTTCGATGTATCTCGCCCTGACTTCGAATAATGTTCGCTGAGCATCTAATTCCACCAAATATTCGAACTTGCCTTCACGGTATCCCTGGCTGGCGGAATCGAAGGCGCTTTTGGCCAGCGGCAATACATCATTCTTGAGGATAGTTATCTCGCTGAATGAGCTTGAGAGCTTCGTCGAAGCTTTGGCTAAGGCCGCCCGGAGGTCTGTTTCGAATGCTTTGCGCTGCTCTTCGGTTTTTGCCAGCATATACATGGCCTCCTTGATATTTCCCTGATTTCTGTCAAACAGGGGGAAGGGGATTGAAAGGCCCAGGATGAATGCTGAATCGTCGCCCTCGTCAAAGTACTGGAGGCCGCCGCCGAGTTTTATATCCGAAACGGCTTTGGCTTTTTCCAGCTCCAAAGCGGCACGGCGTCTTTCTTTTTCTGCCGGCCAGCGGACCACGTCCGGATTGCTGGAAATAAGGCCGGTCAATTCCTCAAAGGATGGGACGGCAGATAGTTCATAAAATCCAC
>DQCG01000710.1:10404-13095 GCA_003533825.1 Phycisphaerales bacterium | reverse complement strand
TAAAGTCCGCCACGGTAAAGCTCCATAATCTGCCCTTGGTGACTGTACCATCGGTATTGTTCTCATCGACACGCCAGTAGTAAGGCCCGCCGCGCCACTCGACTCCTTAGGACGGGGTATAGCTGGTACCAGCCTGACTTGCTCTATATATACCTGTAGTATCGGATGAGTCTGCATTAGTTACGGCATCTTTATCGGTGCCGAAATAGACATCATGCTGCGATGCCATATCTCCAGGCGACCAGGTAAGAGGCGTGGCGTTATCAATATCCACGGTTGCACCATTGGCCGGACTCGCGTTCCAGGCGAGAAGCGGATCTATTCGCATAACCAGCCGGACCTCTTCCTGTGTCATCTCCTTATCATAAACCCGTACATCATCGATTATACCCTCAAAGGACTGGTCTTCGCCCCTGTTTATTCCTATGCCGAACATGTTAAATACCGCATCGGCTGCACTTATGGTCGCGGCGACATTTCCATTATAGTAAATCGTGGTGCTCGTACCGTTACAGGTCACCGCAATATGGATCCAGCTTGTCGTAACCTGACTAATCTCTACAAGACCGCCGTTAGCCCCGTTATATCGGTAAATACCGGGTTCACCGCCGTCCACGCCCAATTGGAAACCGGCGGAATTGGGGACATGGTTGGCAAACACGCTGCTCCATTCGTTTTGACCGACAGTGGCAGCTTTGGCCCATAATGCAACGGTGAAGGCCGACCACGTTTCTTCGTCAAAGGAGGACACCGCAGAATCGTTGATCCCGTCAAATGCCAGTCCGCCGCCGTCGTATCCATCCACCCACCAGGGTTCACCGCGGAATGAAGCGTCATGTCCGTGGCCGGACCAATCCAGGGCCGTGGTGCCTATGCCTTCGTCAAGTGTCCACCTGCCTATGAGAGTGGGGTCCGTAATCGGTATAAAAGGTTTGGTTGTGAAGCTCCAGATATCGCCTTTGAGTGTGGCAGCTCCGTCATACTCATCAATCCGCCAGTAGTAAACCTTCTCCAATTCGAGTGGTCCGGGAGTAAAGGTGGCATCTGCCTGTGGCAGAGCATCGGCGGCATTGTTCACATCATCAAAATTATCACCGAAATACACATGGTGCAATTTCGCTCCGAAACCTCCTGTCCAGCTAAGCTCCACGTTCGGGTCCACAAATTTCATGCCGTCCGGCGGACCAGGGTTGTATGCGTTCCGAGGCGGGACCCAGAAGCTCCAGATATCGCCTTTCCACGGGCTGTTCGGGTCCGCCTCATTGACCTCATCGATTCGCCAGTAGTACATGGTGCCTGGAACCAGACCATCCGGATAGGCATATCCGGGAAAGCCGGCGACATAAAAGTCACCCGTCTGGTTACCTCGGAATGTGTCGGACTCCTGCGTAGCATCGTTAACGTCGTCGAAGTCCTCGCCCATGTACACATCGTGGGAGACCGCGAGATCTCCCGGCTTCCAGGCAAGGTTTACCCATGTGGCCTCATGAATGGCTCCATCAGTGGGGTCAGGGCCATAGGCGTAAGGCCACGGCTGGCCGGCAATAACGCTCAGAATCTCAACTTCCGATAGAGCATGGTCGTAGACCTGTAAGTCATCGAAGACGCCCATCAACGTGTTGGCTCCGCTTCTGTTTACTCCCATGGCAAACCGGTCGAATGTCGTATTGGTGGCTGTTGCAGTTCCGGTGTTAGCCAAAACGCCGTTATAGTAGGTGCTCAAAGATGCGCCATCCCAGGTTACGGCGAGATGAACCCATTCTGTGGTAACCTCGCCGAATACTACTCCGCCGGGCTGAAAACGGTAATCCCCCGGGTCTCCATTATTCGTATCCATCTGAAAACCTGCAGTGTTGGGTACGTGGCTGCTGAACACACCGTTCCAATTGCCCTGCCCCACGCTGTCTGCCTTAACCCACACTGCCACACTACCGGCCGGCCAGGGTTCGGCGGCGGCAAAGAGGTACTGAACAACCTGGCCCTCATCCGTAAAGTGTATGCCGCTGCCTTTATACCCATCCACCCACTCCGGTGTGCCGACGAAGGTCCCATCGTAGCCATTGCCGGATGAGTCATAAGCGGTCGTGCCGGAACCTTCATCGAGTCTCCAGTGGACCACCAGGTCCGCCGAGGCATTGCCGGCCAGAGCCAGCATCACGACAAAAGAGGTTAGACAAATAAATCTCTTAAACATAAAAGTCCTCCTTCAAGGTAAAGTTGAGATAAAATGATCCCTGCTTCCTACTATATCCCGTTCACGAGGGCTGAGAATAGTCCGCCGTCCCCGGTTTTAGACTAATTCCATCATTTTCGAGAACAAAAATCACAAAAACTCCTACCAAAAGAGCCACCAATCCACAGACTCCACTCATCTTATATATCAAATTAGCCACCTCACCGTCAAGGAAAAACTTTGAGGATTATGGGATGATCGAGGGAGATTTGCCTTGATTTTTAGTCCATAAAAGTGTATTGTATTTTATGGTTTGGGTTTCTGCACCTGAGTATCGGATTTAGAATATGAATAAGCGAAAAGCGTTTACACTGATAGAACTCTTAGTGGTCATCGCTATTATCGCCTTATTGATGGCAATATTGATGCCGGCTCTGAGAAGTGCCAAAAACCAGGCCAGGGCCGTAATCTGCAAGTCGAATCTCAATCAGTGGGGCAAAATATTCTACCTTTATACC
>DQCG01000710.1:8782-10378 GCA_003533825.1 Phycisphaerales bacterium | reverse complement strand
CCATTGATGCCGTATTACGAAACAGGTGGGGAGAAGGCAAGGCTATGTCCGATGGCTACGAAGACGGAAGAAGAGGGGGAGTCGATTCCGGCTCGAATGGCCTGGGACTGCAAAATCGGTGATAAAATCCATAAGAACAGCTACGGAATCAACAATTGGTGCTATGATCTACGTCCCGGCGTGACCACGATATGGGGATTGGCGGAAGCAGACAGCAGGGCATGGCGACACATCAACCAAAAAAACACCGCTCGTATTCCGATGTTCCTGGAGTGCTGGCGATGGGGCGGCGGCCCGACTACTCGAAGTGACCCGGCGCCCCCCGACGAGAATGTCCGGCATAACACGGGATTTGGACGATATTGTATGAACCGCCATGCCTATACGATTCACATCTGCATGATGGATGGCTCCGCTCACAGGGTGAAGCTAAAGGGCCTCTGGGATTTGAAGTGGCACCGAACATACAATATGGTGGACCAGCCCCCACAGTGGCCTGATTGGATGGTGAACCTGCCGGATTCGTAGCCTGGCCAAAATGTCACAAAAACTAATTCTTATACAGATTCGGTAACACCGAAAGAGAAGCAAGAGAACATCACTTTCGGGAATTATTACCGGGACAAGACTACTTAACGGTCGGTCGCCGCTTAACAAGGCAGGTATTTTCTGCCATAGGTAACGGAGGTAAGATGTGGTTCGGCAAAATGGTTTTACGCTTATCGAGCTGCTGGTAGTTATTGCCATCATTGCATTATTGATGTCAATGCTGATGCCGGCATTAGCACGGGTACGGGGACAGGCCAGAACAGTAGGTTGCCTGGCAAACCTCAAGCAGTGGAACCTTATCAGTGCAATGTATACCGATGATAATGAGGGTAAATTATGGTCCGGCTTAAATTCTTTTGGTCATTGGTGGCCCTGGCAATTAGAAGATCGCCTTAAAGATTGGAAGATGAATAAGATTTGGTTATGCCCGACTGCCAGGAAGCCTATCGTTGACGAAAACGGTATTCCGGCACCCACGCTTAATATTTTTAACGCCTGGGGCATCTATAAAGACAGTCAAACAAGCAGCATTACCGGTAAAACTTACAACGCGGGCCCAAATGGCATAGCCGGAAGCTATAGTATTAATGGTTATGTTCTTAGCATACCAAACGATGCTGCATTTGTTCGCGATGTGCCTGCTATATACGGCTGGAGAACGCCCAATGTTGCTGGTGCAGGCCATGTACCTCTATTTATGGACGCTCTCCGTTTTGACCTGTTCCCGTTAGATGTCGATGGACCCGCAGAATATGAATTCGCGAGCTGGCAGGGCGAGAGCAGGATGATTCGTTGCTGTATAAACAGGCATGATGGATTTGTGGGCATGGCCTTTTTAGATTTTTCTGCCAGGAAAGTTGGCCTTAAAGAATTGTGGACACTGAAATGGCACCGTGAATTCAATACGACAGGTCCCTGGACTACGGCCGGCGGCGTCCAGCCCGGGAATTGGCCGGAATGGATGAGGAATTTCAAGGATTATTGATCAGCCTGAATACCCTTGCAGTATCTCGCTTATAAGTGGTTACCAACACAATCATTCGTCAA
>DQCG01000710.1:0-8736 GCA_003533825.1 Phycisphaerales bacterium | reverse complement strand
GCCGTTAGGTGGTTTGGTTTTATTGCTGACCGTGGCTTCGTTTTCTATAGAGAAGTCAGCAACTCTAAAGAACGTCATCGATCCCGGACCTAACCGTGCGGATGAACCATTTATCGAAGAGTTTTCTTTTTCTGCAGCAGTTCGGTTTATGGACTCAGCGGCGCTTTCCTGGCAGAAAAAGCGCAAATGTTTTGCTTGCCATTCGAATTATGTTTTTCTGCGTGCCCGACCGGCCGTTAAATACGAAGTGCCGGAGCACAAGACAATTCGTTCGGCCTTAGAGCATCTTGCGGAGAATCCACGACGCACAAATTACTGGGTGACTGAAGCAGTGATGGTTGCATCAGTTCTTGCACAAAATGATGCAGCGACAACCGGCAAGCTTAGCCCGGTTACCCGGAAGGCACTGGACCGAATTTGGGAAGCGCAGCGAGAAGACGGTGGGTGGAACTGGCTGGATGACAATGAACCCCCATCGGAGATCGACGACCACTATGGTGTGACTATGGCTGCCCTTGGAGTTGGTGTTGCTCCGGACAATTATAGTGATACTCCGGCAGCAAAGAAGGGCCTTGATAATATCCGCAGGTATTTCAGGAATAATCCGCCGGTTAACATGCATCATCGGGCAATGAAGATGCTGGCATCATTACATGTTGACGGGATAATGAGCAGCGATGAGCGTCAGAAGGTTATAAAAAATCTTTTTGCTCTACAGAAGCCCGACGGTGGCTGGGGGCTGGCCACTCTGGGCAATTGGAAAAGATCTGACGGTAAAGAGCAGAACTACGAGTCAAGCGATGGATACGGTACCGGATTTACAATCTATGTCCTGCGTTGTGCCGGTATCTCAGCGGAAGACTCACGAATTCGAAAAGGAATTGCATGGCTCAAAACGCATCAGCGAGCAAGTGGACGTTGGTTCACGCGATCAATGAAAAAAGATAGCAAGCATTACATAACTCACTCCGGAACTGCCTATGCAATTCTCGCTCTGGCCGCATGTGGTGAGGCGGAAGCACATGATTAAATATCTAACCTTCCACATTGTGCTACAGACCATATATCCTTTCGGGATTCCTCTCCCATATCGCCTTTTGCTCGTTATCTGAAAGCTGCGCGATGAAATCAGCGGCTATGCTTATGACGCTGCCGTATTGGCCCGCCAGCGTACAGACTGGCCAGTCCGACCCTATGGTCAGCCTTTCAGCGCCGAAGGCCTCAAGCACCACCTCCATGTAAGGTCTGAAATCCTCCGCGGTCCAGTTGTGCCAGTCGGCCTCCGTTACCATGCCTGAGAGCTTGCAGGAGATGTTCTCGAATGAAGCCAATTTTCTGATATCGCTCTCCCACGGCGACATTTGTTTATCTTTTATATAAGGCTTGGCTATGTGATCCAGTATAAACACCTGGTCTGGAAATCTCTTTACCAGTTTGATAGCCGCCGGAAGTTGGTGTGGGAAGACCAGAATATCATACACAAGGTCATAGGCTTTGAGCTTGCCGATGCCCCGCATAAAATCTTCCCTGAGGACAAACTTCTCATCAGGCTCATCCTGTACCACGTGACGGACGCCGACCAGCCTCGTACTGTCCCTGAACCGCTCCAGTTGTGCCTCTACATCGGGGCTTCTGAGGTCAACCCAGCCGACAACACCGCGGATAAAGTCATATTCTTCGGCCATGGCTAACAGCGCTTCTGTTTCTTCAACAACCTGGCGCGCCTGTACGGCGACGGTCCCATCAATGCCATTGGCTTTGAGTAACGGTTCGAGATCAGCAGGAAGCCTGTCCTGAGCGAGCACTTCCATACCCTCTCCTATCCAGGGATATTGCTCTTTGCTATACTTCCAGAAATGCTGATGGGTGTCGATCTTCATGTTCTTGGCCTTAGTAGTGAACTTTTGCAAAACTCTTGTTAGTAGTCTCCCTTACCTTCAGGATGCTTGATGTAATTCATGGTCAGCAGAAGGTTCGCCCAGTTACGCTGGTCTCCGGTTGCTATTAACAGTGCCGTGTCGGGCTCCCGGGCCTTGTCATAAAACTCAAGCCGTTGCAGTTTGGTTAATTCCATGCCGGCCAATAGTTTCTTGAATTCGGCAAAGATGGGCTGGTCCGCCCCGTCAGGGGGAACCATGACAAAGGCCTCTTCAACAGGTATGATGCTTCTCAGCGCTTCGAGCACATCGGTCACCCTGAGCATGTCCGGCATCAAGTTGAGCCATACTTTCATGGCCGAGGCGGGGCTTCCCGTTATATGGGGATAACAACCATCAGATATCAGTATGCGGGATCCGTGCCCCATTTTCCCTACAGCTTCCAATATTTCAGGATGAATACATTTGGACAATAACATAATGGTTTCCTTCCATTAATTTAGATGTTTGTTTTATGGACAATCTTCTGTAAACCGTTTGAATCGCTACGCCACCGAAAAACACTCCCTGAACGCCCGCATCGTCTGCTCGGCTGCTGCGTCAGGATCCGGCCATGGAAAGACTTCTGCTGAAGCATATCCCGTATATTCAACGTCCTTCAGGGCTTGGGCGATATCTGTCATATCTGTATGTCCCATGCCGACCGGTCGACGGTTGCTGTCTGCAAAGTGAAGATGACCGATATGCCCGGCATTTTCCCGTATGGCACCTGCGACGGATTCTTCTTCGATATTCATGTGGAACAAATCCGCCAGTAACACTACGTTTGTGTTATCAAGCGTTTCCAAAAAGTCGGCGCCCGCACCGAGCTGATTGAACATATTCGTCTCATAACGATTCAGGGGTTCATAGATGAGGTTAACTCCCTGCTCCTGGGCTCGGGTGCCCAGCTCATTCAGTCCTTCAGCCAGCCAGGCGACAGCTTGCGGCCGTTCTGCTGCCGGTTCGGCGTTTCCCTGCATCGATCCTATTATAGCCGGCGCCCCGAATCCGGCGCCGAACGTTATCATCTCGCTGATAAATGCAACTGCCTTCTGCCTGACATTCTCGTCCGGACTGGTCAGGGTCAAGCCGTGAAGTACCTTACCCGACCCGGTTCCTACTGCAGCAATCTTTATCTTGTTCACCTCGCAAAGCTGCAGCAACTTTTCAGAGTCCACAGCATCCGCCGAAGCGGTAAAAAGCTCCACGGCATCAAAACCTAACTTCGCGGCCTTGGGTATGCTGATATCAGGCTGCTCCCAGTATATCCAGGGACCTGCTTTTATCTCGGGAACCAACGCAATCGTCGCGCATGATTTTATCATTGTTAGAATACCTTATTATCAAGCTTCCGTATCTACCAGAATCTTCGTGATTGGCCCGGGATTCTCCGACCATTCGGCAAGCGCCTTGCCGGCCTCATCCAGGCTGACGACCCGGCTGATGACATCATCCACAGGGAAACCGCCTTTTTCGAGATAGGCAATGGCCGCCGGAAAGTCGACGTCCTTCTCGCAATTCCTCGAACCGTAGATTTCAATTTCCTTCCTTACGAACATCCCTGTTTCATATTCTACCGGCTTTTTTGCATAACCGATGTACACGACCCTTCCGGTATAGGCCACTTCATCTACTGCCGCCCGGTAAGTCTGCGAATTGCCCACGGCTTCAATTATCACATCCGGCCCTTCGCCATCGGTTATTTCACTGAGGACCTCGTGCAGGTCCGCCTTGCTCGTGTTGATTGTGTGGGCGACACCCGCTTTGAGCGCGATCTCCATCTTGGAATCGTCGATATCAACGGCAATTACCTCTGCATCCCGTTCCACAGAAGCCGCTACAGCGCCAATTCCCACAATACCGCACCCGATGACCGCCACTTTCTCTCCGGCACAAATCCGCCCGCGGTTGACGGCATGGAAACCGACGGTCAGTGGTTCGATGAGCGCCAGTTCCCGCATAGACAAGTGTTCCGAGGGAAAAAGAACTTGCCACCGAACCGTTATATATCGGGTCATTGCACCGGGACGCCTGACGCCCATAGTCCTGTTATCCTGACAGGCATTGGGACGTCCCTTCCTGCAGGAGGTGCAGGTCCCACAGTTAAGATAGGGATATACCGTCACTTTCATACCGGTTCTGAGGGAATCCGGAACACCTGTCCCCATCTGTTCAATCACGGCACCGACCTCATGACCGAGAACGACGGGATATTCCTGGAGTTCGAATAGCCCGCGAAAACCGTTCAGGTCTCCGCCGCAAAAGCCGACTTTGCCGACCTTCAGCAAAACCTCGCCGTCACCGGGAACCGGGCGGTCAATTTCACGAATTTCAGTTTTGCCGGGTTCGATTAAGTATAGAGCTTTCATACGCTCCTTTCGCTATTCGGCTTGGGAATATTGTTTTCAGGCCTGCCTTCGAACCACATTCTGTTTTTCACGGGATTGCAAATTTCCATAACTTTTTCCAGCAAACCATCCGGAATCTTGAAATCCAGGACCTTGATATTTCTCTCGATATTCTTGAATTTGGACATGCCCACAATAGTGGTGACAATGTCCGGATGGTCAAGGGCGTACCGGTTTGCCACGTCGCCCAGGTTGACTCCATAATCTTCGCACAGGGCAAGAAGCTTAGGCTGAACATCCTTGACTTCCCGGGGCGAGCGATGCCATTCGGGAGTGGCCGAATCGGAAAGTATCCGTTGCAGCAGCGGTGAAGCATTTATCAGGCCGAATCCCTTTTCTTTGGACAAAGGGACCAGCTCATCATTGATTTCATCTTCCAGCAGATTGTAATGGGCCCAGGACAGCACGGTATCCACTTCAACCTCGCGCGCTATGGCGGCAAGGTATCTGACCGGAAGACCTGTAATACCGAAGAACCTGGCTTTGCCCTGCTGTATTACTTTCAGGGCTGCGGGAACGGCCTCGTTGAGCACCTGCTGCTTGTCCACGAATTCTATGTCATGCAGTTGATAGACATCCACATGGTTGGTCTGCAAACGCTGGAGGGATTCATCGATACTGGTTAAGATTCGATTGTAGCTGAAATCGAACTTGTCCACGTCGTATCGGCCGCATTTAGTAGCAAGGAAGATTTTATCTCTCTTGCCTTTTAATGCTGCACCCAGACGCTTCTCCGCCAGAGTTACGCCGTACATGGGGGCTACATCGAAGTAATTGATGCCGTGATCAATCGCATAATGAACCGCCCGGATTCCCTCCTCAGGATCAGCCGGATCGAACACGCCGCCCAAAGGCGAAGCGCCGTAACTCAGAATCGAAACCTTCATTCCTGTTTTGCCCAATGCTCGGTATTCCACTTTCGTATGCTCCTGTTATGTAATCTGACATTTCCCATTAAACGGTTAACAAACATATTTTTCTACGTACGACGTCAATAATCGTACATAATTTCCTTGAACAATCAAGAATTTACTCTTTCAAAGCCGCCTTTTCGAAAATTTGATCGAGAACATGGTTTTTTATGCCTTGCCTTTCTGTCAATCTCAGCATCGCTGACAAGCATCTATGAAAAGGGTGGCTCGTTATTTCGTTGCCGAGCAGTGTAGCTGAGCTATGATATAAAATGTTATACGGGAAATTCCGGTTTACGAAATCGACGCCGAAACGCGGAAAGGCCGGCATCGGCATCACAATGGCCAACCGGGCCTTTACCATCTACTTACGCGACGGCGCGCTGTTGAGGTTCTGAGCACTTATATCTACCCCTAATTTTGGAGATCTTGGTTTGCCCCGGCGGCATTGCGTAATTCAACACGAGAAATGCAATCGGCACCTTTCTGGAAGTCACATTTTTCGAAAGCGACGTTCTCCCCGTCGTCGACAACAAGTGCGGGCCGGCCGTCGTTCTTCTCGAACCCGAAGCGGCAGTCAACAAAACGAACATTCCTGGCATGGCGGAGATACCATGCGTACGCGGGAATGCCGCCCAAACGGCGAGGAAACCGCTCGTCGTTTTCCACCGGATTCAGCGAAGCCTCCGAAGCCGGGTGCCCACCCTTGGCTATAATCCGGACATTCTTGAGTTCGATGTTCTCTATGGGACTTCCGGGCTTTCCCCAGATGACAGAGGGCATTTGGCGGTTCTTGAAATAGGAGAAACAGTCGGTTGCTGTTATGTTCTCGAGTGTGATGTTTCGAATGGCGCCGCGTTCGTATGTGCCTTCGGGCACGCGGGCGAGGTCCGAGACTTTTATGAATATCGGCACGAATGTCTTTTCCATGCGAATGTCTTTGTAGTGGACGCCGTCGATAATGCTGCCGTCGTTCGAGGTGATGCTTATGCCGGCCTTGCCCGCGCGTATTATTCTGATGTTCTCGAACAGTATATTTTTGAACGAGCCTATGGTCTCCGTGCCGAACTGGAGAGTATTGCATCCGCTGGCGAGAAAGCAGTTTTTGACGGTTATATTTTCACTGGTTAAAGCTTTGCCGAGAGACAGATCGCTGCCGAGCTTGATCGCATCGTCACCGCCGGCCGGGTAGCCGTCCTGGTACCGCACGGCGTCGATATGGCAGTGAATGACCTCAACATTTCTGCACTGGGACAGGTTGAGCCCGTCCCGGCTGGTTTTGATGGTTACGTTGTCGATGAGTATATTTTCGCAACCCGTAGCCAGGACGGCGTAGTGACCTCCTTCTCGTATGTTCAAGTTACGAATCTCGACGTTCCTGCATAGCTTCAGGGCGATACCCTTGTCGCCGGTTCCCTTCTTCACTTTGCTGCTTCTGGTCAGCGCCGAGCCGTCCAAAGTACCCGGCCCATAAATTTTGACGTTCTCGATATTCCTGCCCCAGATCAGAGAGGCCTCCCAGTGGTAATATGCGGAATCCATTAAACCCTTGTCGTTCGGATTTGGCTCCCACGGGTCCATGATACCCGGCATGGCTTTCAGCACAGCGCCCTTGTCAAGAGCCAGCTTTACGTTGCTCTTAAGGTGAATCGAACCGGAAGTATAAATACCCGACGGTACGAACACAGTTCCGCCGCCGGCGGCGTTACATGCTTCGATTGCCTTGTTGATAGCCGGAGCATCATTGACAGTTCCATCTCCGGCTGCACCGTAATGGCGAACGTTGAAAGTGCCAACCGACGCCAGGGCCGGCGCAGTCAGTCTTGATAGGACGTCATCGCGCTTGGTGCCCGTATGATCCTCGAAAGCCTTCGCCATGCTGTCGCGGTCGCCCTTCGCGTCCTCGACAAAATCAACAAGATTGTCCAGTGTGTATTCGAACCTGCGCTCATCGATCCTGCCTTCGAGCCTTTTCCATAACTCGACCATCTGCTTTGCTATTTGCACCGCTTCTTCCATGCCGCCGTAGACGTCCTCTATCAATGTCCGGCCGATGGAAAGGCGGTAGTCATGGTCCCTGAAATGGAACGATGAGAGAAATTCCTCACCACGGACCGGATCGCCGTAGACTTCACGCAGACCCGGCGCGTATTGTTCGATCAGCCTGTCCTGCAACACCGGCGAGGCGGGACCTATGCCGCGGCGGTTGATGGCATACGGCGTCTTATTCTCGACTATATTTTCATCGCCCTTGTCGATCCAGATTCCCCGGTACCCACGATACATGTAGAGCTTTCGGGCTACGTCGTCAGACATCAGCAGAATCCTGTTGATCGTATCGAGCACTTGAAAGTCATCGTCGAAAGTTTGAACAATCCATTCGTTGTATATTTTGTCCAGATAGCGATCGGGATTCCAGGCGAGGCGTCCCAGTCCGTAATAGTTTACCTGGTTGAGCGGGCAGTCCGTCCAGGCCGGCGAAGGACTTATCATCGCTACGCCCATCAGGCAATGTGTTAAAGATTTGTTCAGGCTCCCCGGACCGCTACGGTAAGTATCCTGCTGCAACCACCACTTCCACTTCTCTACCCAGGAGCTGGGAAAATTTTTATCAATGACCAGTTCGGTGCCGGAGAGGGTTTTTTTCATAGCGCCATCTATTGCCGGGATGGGCGCCGAATAATCCCAATCCACTGCGCTGCCCTTGGGTACGAGGAACACATTATCACGAAATTTGCCGTCTTCGGGAGCGAAAAGTTCGTGAGGAATCAGGTCGCGATAGGGCTCGGGAGTGTAGCGATAGTTGCCGTAGCAAAAACCGCGAACCAGGACATAGCCTCCGTAGGATTTCAGGGTATCGGCGATACGGTTGACCATCGGTGGTCGAGGATCGCCGTTCTGTTTTTCGGAGCCCAGTTTCATCATGTACCCGCCGAAATCAGGTACTCTCGCATATATTTTATCGGCTGTCTCTTGCTCGAGTGCTAAAAGGTAGCTCGGGCTCCAATAGAGTTTCATGCCGTAATCCCGCAAAATATCGCCGAGAATCTCGACCTCGTCGAGATGTTCGAGAAAGTTGTCGCAGTAGTGCCAGTTGACCTCGCTCGGACATATGGCATTCCAACCGGCGGATGACATCATTCGCACCCAGTCACGAATCAGCTTCGTATCGCCCGTACGTAACTCCTGCCAGCTATATATCGAGTCGTTTCTGCCGCCCCGGCGCCATTTGTCGCCGAAACATCCGCGGAAGTAGGACCAATGATCGACCATTCTTATTGGAATCTGTGGGTTCTCAAGCACATCGAGCCGGCGCGGGTTCTGTCCCAACTGTATGCGGCGAATCAGGTCGAAAGTTCCAAAGATTACTCCTGCCGGAACCTTTCCCGCAATGACTAAAGTTGTGTCATCGCTATCTTTCATCGCCTTAATGACGAATCCATCTTCCTTAATCCGGTCGAATCCCAGCTCCTCGGCGTGCTTGCGAATCCAACTTGA
>DQCG01000327.1 GCA_003533825.1 Phycisphaerales bacterium | reverse complement strand
TCTTTTATATCTTCGGTCTAATATACCAATAGTTCGTGATATTTTGTTTTGACGATTAATCCAAAGTTTACTGGAGGTGATATTTATGACTGACTTAAGTAGAAGAGATTTTCTGAAGCAAGCTGCGCAGGCCGGCGCTGGCCTGCAGGTGGCTTTGCTCTGCCCTGGGCTCGCAAAAGCCTCAACTGCCCCAAAGATGAGTATCGCAAAGTACCGCACCTCCCCTGCCGAGACCGAAGGCGTCGCCGAAGAGGCCACGCGACTCACGCGCCGGGCCATCCAGGATCTGGGGGGCATGTCGCGATTCGTTTCCAAGGGCCAGGTGGTGTGGGTCAAGCCGAATATCGCCTGGGACCGCACTCCCGAGCAGGCGGGTAACACCAATCCCGACGTCGTGGCCACCGTCATCAAGATGTGCTACGAAGCAGGGGCCAAAGAGGTATTCGTGGGTGATAATCCATGCAATGCAGGGGAACGGACCTACCCCAACTCCCGCATTCAGCCGCTGGCGGAAAAGGCGGGGGCCCGCGTCGTTCGCCTTGACCGGCGTAAATTCAAGAAGACGGCGCTCAACGGCAAGGCCCTCAAAGAGTGGGAGATCTACACGGACATGATGGAAGTCGACGCTTTTATCAATATTCCAATCGCCAAACATCACCGTCTGGCGGGGGCGACGTTGGGGATGAAAAACCTGATGGGCGTCTGCGGGGGATCTCGGAATCGGTTTCATCAGGACCTTACCAATGTCCTGCCCGATCTGGCGGTATTCGTGAAGCCCAAGCTTACTATTCTGGATGGAATTCGTGTTCTCCCGGTCAATGGTCCGGTTGGTGGTAACCTGGAGGATGTCAAACGCAAGGACACAATTATTGCTGGTGTGGACCAGGTAGCCATCGATGCCTTTGGCGCTGCGCTCCTGGATATGGAGCCGAAAAAAATCGCCCATATTGTGGAAGCGGCCAACCGCGGCTTGGGTACCATGAACGTTGTATCATTGTCACCGGTAGAATCTTTGGTGTGAGGTTTTGGTGGCGCGAAGCATTCGGAAAATCAATGGAATGGTCTGGCTGCGACGCTGTATCCAGACCCTCTGTCTGCTGCTGTTCTTCTATCTGTTCTTGCAGACGGCATACCATCCTATCAACCGGACGGGTGGACCCGTGGCGTTTTTCTTTGAGTTGGATCCGCTCGTGTTACTGGCGATTTGGTTGGCCGGCGCTGCTATTCCGCTGGCGCTGTTTCTGTCTTTGGGAACCTTAGGCGTTTCCGTGCTATTTGGGCGTTGGTTCTGCGGCTGGATATGCCCCTTCGGCACGTTGCATCAGATGATGACCCAACTGCGCGGCGGCTCCCTGAAATCCCGATTGAAGAGGGCCGCGTACAGTCCCCGCCAAAGATGGAAATACCTGGTTCTGATCGGTCTTCTGGCCGGAACGCTCACGGGGCTTAACCTTATCGGCTGGTTCGATCCTTTCTCACTTCTCTACCGGTCCCTGGCGACCGCCGTCTTTCCCGCTCTCAACTCGGGTTCGCACGCTTTGTTCGCATGGCTTTATGAGGGTGACCCCGGCGTCGGGAGTGTGAAAATCACGAGTGTATCAGAACCGGTATACGAAGTGCTACGCAAGTACCTGCTCGTTGAAGAGCCCCCACAGTACACGTGGGGGATTCTTATTGGAATCCTGTTCGTTGGTCTCCTGGCCCTTAATCTCTGGAGAAACCGTTTCTGGTGCCGCTACGTTTGCCCCCTGGGTGCGTTGTTGGGGCTGGTGGGTAAGAATCCGATACTGCGACTCAAGAAAGATAATGATGCCTGTAATGATTGCCGGATTTGTGTTGCGGCCTGTCCCGCAGGAGCGAATCCGGACGGCCCCTCAGATCGGTCCGATGCCTGGAAACCGGCCGAGTGCTTTTTTTGCTGGAACTGCGAAGCCGTTTGTCCGAAGCAGGCGCTCTCCTTTGAATTTGCCGTGCCGTCAAGGGGTAATCCATGAAAAGATGGTCAGACAATATAATATGGCGCTGGATCCTGAACTTATTGAGACCAGGTAAAGGTGCTGGGATAAGCCTCGGGCGCCGAAAGGTCCTGACCGCAGGGACCTTAGGAGTGGGGACCGCCTGTCTGTCTCGGGTCCATCCCCAAGCCTCCGGCCGCGTTTTTAATCCGGCTCTGATTCGACCGCCCGGGGCCGTTGCGGAACCGGAATTCCTGAGCCGCTGTATTCGCTGCGGCGAATGTATGAAAGTATGTCCCACGAACGCCATCCAACCGGCCGGACTGGAGGCTGGAATCGAAGGGCTGTGGACACCTGTATTGAATATGGATATGGGCTACTGTGAATACGAGTGTACGCTCTGCGGTCAGGTGTGCCCGACAGATGCCATCCGCGAGGTGCCTTTGGAGGAGAAACAGAAGATAAAGATCGGCCAGTCTTTCGTAGACAAGAACCGCTGCCTTCCCTATGCTTCTGGTCGTCCCTGTATCGTGTGCGAAGAGCATTGTCCCACGTCAACCAAGGCGATCTGGGTCGAGGAGATTGAAGTCACCAATGAGTCGGGACAGAAGGTTCTCGTGCAACAGCCCCACGTCGATCCTGCGTTGTGTGTGGGCTGCGGGATTTGTCAAAACAAGTGCCCCATTAAAGACCGATCCGGCATTTACGTAACCAGTGTAGGAGAAACGCGTAATTCCGAGAACCAAATGCTGTTGTAAAGCAGGTAACACTTGGATCGATTTGGCATGTATTGCCGCTTATCATATTTTTTGCTAAAAAATTATATTGTTTTGTGCAGATATTTTTGATATATTGGTTGCGAGTTAAAGCACAATCGCAGGGCTGAGGTTATCTCGCTTTTTCCTCTCCCTCCGCACCTCAGCCCTGTATTCTTAAGTTATGAAGCGTGCCTGATAAGTAGTAACGTGGATGCCTCAAAGGAAAATTTTTGTGGCAACAGCGGTTTTAGTATTTGACTTTGAGCTCTTCATAGGTGGACGGAGTTAAAACGAAGAGCCGACAAATCTCTCAAGCTGCCGGTTCTTTGGCTATATTGGGCGGGTTCTTTCTTACCAGGGTGGTATACCATAAAAGGCCGTGATTTACTATGGGCTCACTAACCGATTGTAAATACGAAAATCGAAATCGTAGTGTGAGGCCTGCCCTACCTTAATAAATATTCTCTAATTTTTTGGAGGACACAACAGATTATGAATAAGCGAACTCTGATTATCATATATCTGGTTCTGCTGGCTCCGATATGTCAGGCAGCAGCGACCAGGAAGCCTTCCGGCAAAGAGAAGAAGTATGTAAGCTTAATCATTCTGTATGATAACTACGTTTTCACTGAAGGGCTAAAATCAGATTGGGGATTCTCGTGCCTCCTGAAGGGCACTGAAAAAACCATTCTCTTTGACACCGGCACTAAGGGTAAACTATTCCTTGAGAATATCGATAAGCTGAAAATAAATCCCGAAGATGTTGATGTAGTGGCCATCTCACACAATCATGGAGACCATACAGGAGGCTTGCTTACTTTCCTGGGAAAGAACAGCAATGTTTCGGTTTACTTGCCCCCTTCGTGTTCAAATAGTTTCATTCAAAAGGTAAAAGGAACGGGAGCGAAAGTTTTCATCCCGGATGCTCCGGTAGAAATTTGTAAAGGCGTTCATCTGACGGGGCCAATGGGCACACGGATTATTGAGCAATCCATTATCGTTGATACGGCGGAGGGAGCCGTTGTCATCACCGGCTGTGCACACCCCGGGATTGTAAACATCATCAGGAAGTCAAAGGCAATCCTACCCAAGAGCATTCATCTGGTTTTAGGTGGATTTCACCTGTCACGGAAATCGGAAGCAGAGCTTAATCAGATCATCAGCGAATTCAGAAAGCTCGGCATCAAAAAGGCCGGACCCACTCACTGCACGGGAGATCGAGCGATCCAAATGTTCAAGCAGGCTTATGGGCCGGACTTCGTGCAAATGGGCGTGGGCCGAATACTGAAGATCGAAGCCATCTCGAATTAATTTTATATACCAGGATTGATGGAATAGAAAATGACCTGCAAATGGTATGGTGTTTGCCCGCTGCGAAGATATGAAACAGAAGGCAGGATTGGCTTGGTCTGGGCTGAAAAATATTGCAAGTCCGATGACGGCTGGATGGAGTGCGAACGATATAAGCTGGAGGAGCGGAGTATCTACCACCCTGACAATATGCTGCCGGATGGTACCTTGGATGAGACACTCGGCTGAGAGCGCACCTATGCGATAAAAATGTAGTCAAAGTAGTTTCGGGACTTTTAGTGTTGGTTAGTTGGCATCTGTTGCACGACATAATATGGATATAGGAATAAAGCCCCACAATTTTTGGAGAGACATTATGGAATTTCAAAAGGCTTATCATCGTTACTTAGTAACTGTAATACTCATTTTCTTCGTATTACAGTTCTCGTCATGTGTCGCGGCGTCGAACCGTGGTGGCAGTAAAACCGCCAAACCGGCCAACCGAACGGATTCCGTTCGCGCTTTGGTCTCCCATCTTGGCCTGGGTGAGGGCTCGGTTATCGCCGATATCGGAGCTGGAGGCGGACGAGATACATGGGTCTTTGCCGATATCGTGGGAAAGACAGGAACGGTGTTCGCCGAGGAGATCGAGAAAAACAAGGTAAAGTCACTCAAGACAGAGGCAAAAAAAAGAGATATTAACCAGGTGAAGCCTGTGATGGGTCGAAGTGATGATCCTTGTTTGCCTGCGGATTCCACCGACCTTGTCTATATGAATCATGTGTACCACCATTTCGCCAAACCACGAGATATGCTGCGGGCAATCTGGCGGAGCCTGAAACCGGGTGGTTATCTGGTGATTGTTGATAGACGACGGGGAACTCTACGTGACTGGGTTGAGCGCAGGCTTCGCGAAACGAAACACTACTGGATTGCCGAAACAACGGTGGTAAGAGAGGCGAGAGAAGAGGGATTCGCTTTTGTAGAATGTGCTGAACAGTACTGGCACACAAAAGACGGCTTCGTCCTTGTTTTTCAACGCCCGGAAAAGCTCAACAAGCCCGGCCACGATCCTGATCCGTTTGCTCCCATTAACGTCGAAGAATGTTCACGCCTGTTTCTACCCGTTTCCCGCCAATACCAAAGGCCGGTCTTTATTGCGCTGGGGCAGGCGCGCGATCTAATCGCGCCAATCCTTGAAAACTCTACCGGCGAAGGATTGGAGGTTGTCCTGGAGGAATGGGCCACACAAAAAAATGAAAGAGAGTCTTTTCCTCCCGGTGTCTCTATGCCTTCCGTTCTCACTCAGCAAGGGAATCCTAATTTGCCGGGCGGGCCGATTGATGCGGTTTTCTTTTTGGACAGTTATCATTTGCTTTTCCACAGCAAGACTCTGTTGGCGAAGCTCTATGAGAAGCTCTCGCCAACCGGTTGTATATATATCCTTGACCGCGAGCCCCGAAAGCCCTCCTTTAGCTCCGCTCATGATGGTGAGCCTGTCGAATCGTTGCCCCGACGTGAGGCAAGCCATCGCAGGATGATCGAACCAAAAACGGTAATACAGGAGATGACTGAAGCGGGTTTCCATCTCTGGTCTCACAATCACCATCCGGCTCCCGGCCGTTTCCTTTTCGTCTTTGGCAAAAAAACAAGCCAAAAAGGGTCTTCACGATAAGGCATCTTTCTTTCAACTCCCCATTGTGACGTACCCCCCGGTTAATGCCGGTTTCTTAATCAAAGATGGCAGGCCTTTTTTTGCTATCGGTTGCTACGAGTTGTCCAAAGACGATGCGGAACTGGAAAGGATGCTCTTATGAAACGTAAATTACACACGCCGGAACAGATAGTCAAGAAGCTAAGAGAAGCAGATGCTGCCATAGCGGCAGGCAGCACAGTTGAGCAAGTCTGCAGACAACTTGGAATCAGTGATGCGACCTACTACAACTGGAGAAAACAATACGGCCGGATGAAGCTCGACCAGATTAAACAGTTCAAGAGTTTGCAGAAGGAAAACAGTCAGCTTAAAAAACTCGTTGCGGAGCTATCACTTGACAAGGCCATTTTAGAAGAAGCTTTACGGGGAAATTACTGAGCCCGGCACGGAAGCGAGAGACAGTAACTCAAATAAAAGAGCAGTTGGATATTTCCGAACGTCGGGCATGCAGGACAATCGGTCAGCCGAGAATGACTCAGCATTATAAAACAAAACAGTATGACAAAGACAAAATCCTAAGCCGGGAAATTATAAAGCTTGCCGGCAGTTATCCTCGTTACGGCTATCGAATGATCACAGCCAAGCTTCGGCAGGCCGGCTGGCGGGTTAATCGTAAACGTGTCCAGCCAATATGGCGTAAGGAGGGCTTACAGGTGCCTTATAGACATAAATTCAAGAAAGCTAAAGGCAACTCGGACAATAGCTGTTCAGTGAAAAAGGCTGAATATATCAATCATGTATGGACGTATGATTTTATAAGTGACCAGACAGTTGATGGTAAACCGCTCAAGCTCTTGACGCTGCAAAACCTGGCGGTTCCAAGGGTCTTGTCGTCCGAGGATGCAGGATCCACAACGTGGTGTACGGAATTAACACCGGCTGTGAGAATTCCAGGGATTGGTACATCTCGGACAACGAGATTGTTGGTATCAACACGACATGGTATCCACGACCACGTGAGACCTACATGAGTCCGGGCCACACTGGTGTTAACATTTACGGACGCGGCCACGTGATATGCTACAACCGCATTATGAAATTCAGCGATTCAGCCGCGATCTACAACTTCGGCCCACCGGTCGATGATGTAACGAAGCACTGTGTGAACATCGATTTCTATAATAACGACTTCTCTTGGGCACAGGATGACACTTTCGAGGCGGACTACGGCTGCCACAACGTGCGGTTTTATCGCAACCGCTGCTATAACACACACACCGGCATGTCAACTCAACCGTTTTACGGCGGCCCTGTCTACCTGATCCGCAACGAACTTTATGCAATCACCAGCCTCAGCTATAAGCTGAACAACTATCCTGCCGGCATCGAGGCATACAACAACACATCGTGTTGTGCGGGGCAAGGTTTCCGTCCACCGGCTATCTGGCAAAACGGCCACTTCAGAAACAATCTTTTTCATGGGCGGCGATGGATACGCAATGGAGTCCGGCTCGCCAACATTCTACAGCACGATGGATTACAACGCATACCGTCGCAACGAGCCCGATCGGTTTCTCAAGTGGACGAACCATAATGGAGCTGTCGGCAGATATAAGTCGATTGAAGAGTTTTTCAAGGCCACGGGACTCGAGGAGCACGGCATTCTGGCAGACTACGACATCTTTGTCAACGCCAGGCCGTCGGAAAAGGGAAGGACATGCGAATCCGGAGATTACGACCTGCGGTTGAAGAAGAACGCTAATGTAGTCGATGCCGGCATTGTCCTGCCGCAAATCACCGAAGATTTCACCGGAAAAGCACCGGATCTGGGCTGCTACGAACTTGGCCAGGAACCTCCGCATTATGGGCCAAGAGGGTTTTGAAAGGATCCGAGGGTGAAGATGCTCTTTCGCAACCTGAATTGCTGTTGAGATCCATATAGTTTGGCGGTTCTTAGCCCATGACCTTTTCCAGTTCCTCTCGTTCCAAAACGTTCATCGGTTTAATCTGTTTCGCAATCCCAATGTTCGCTTTCAATTCACTTTGCCATCCTGGCGGTTTGCACATCCCGTTTTACATCTCTTAAAAAATGTTTCCAGTGAAAACCGGTGAATTCAGGCCAACGCTGCTGGTGATGTCCCATACTAACATACGGCATCGTGACATAGCGACTGTCGGTCAGGCGAACGACTTGTTGCCAATGGCCAACACAATTCTCAAGATAGTTGACAGCCTTTTCTTTTTCATTCGATTGTTTGGATTGGCTGAAGATCGCCAGCGCGATACCTCCGCGAAGTTTATCAGCAAAATAGAGGCCCAGGTTGGCCCAGGTCGCGATATCATCGAGCTCAGAAATAAAAGCATCGTTACGTTTTTCGATTTGCATTCGTAAACCTTTTACTAATATTAACGCTTCACGGCAATTTTGCTCCACTTCGTCTGCCAGTTTTAGAGGAGTGATTTTGTAATCTGCGATAGCTTCGTTTGCTTGCAGAGACCGGACAAAATCTTCAATGCAAAGATAATTCTGATCGAGAGTCTTATGACGAATCAGTTCATCAACAGAAATAAATGGTGAGACTTGATCATCATAACCAACCTGCCAGGCCGCGAGGAAACCCTCTGAGTAAAGAGTGAAATCCCAAGTTCCTTTATAAAAAGATGCGATTTTCAAAGGTACTGTGGAAGCCAGTGACATGGCTCTTAAGACGGTTTTGCCAATGCCGGGGCCATATTTTTGCTCAAAACTGGATTCAAAAAATTGATCAGGCAGATGGGGATTATAGGTCAGTCGCCCCCAAAGCTGGTAAAACAGCCGCTGTTTCTCAAATGCGTATTTCCAGGTTTTATGTGAGTGATCGGCATGAGAATAATCCTTTGCCGGAATGTAGCCTTCCGAGCCGACAAAATAACCATTAACATATTCATGATGATTTGTGGCAATGTGTTGACGGATGAATTCAGGATTGCCCCATCGCAACACAAAGAAATCTTCATTTCGAATCATCCAGGCAATTAAGTAATTGCTGGGTTTTGGATCCCAGAAACCACGCATGATAGTTCCTGAATCATTCGAATGGGTGAGAGAAAGCCTGGGAGTAGAGTGCCCGTGAGACCAGTTGAACTTGACTTCGACAACCGTTTGATCCGGCAAATCTGCATTGTCAATTACGCGGCGCATTTCCATGGGTTCACCGGCCAGGACAGCACGGTGAATAAATTTCACAGGACGATTTGCAGCTTTCATTCCGGCAACAAAAGTCTCCTCTATCCAGCTTTCCCGTTCAATGGGCGTCATTTTGCCCTTTTCGCCCCAGTTACCCATCCAGTCCGCCAGCGTGACACCGAGCCCGGTCAAATCTTTGTATTCGTTTATAACCTGGGTCACAGACTCACGAGTGTACTTTTTTACCAGTTCCGATCGATCGTTGTGAATATCTGCGCCGTAAGCTTCGGCAAATTCTGGGGAGACAACTATATTCCAGTTCACCAGATAGGTTTCCAGACCACGAACTTTGGCCATGCGGAATAATTCCTTCCAGAAATGTCGCCAGTCGTCAAGCTCCTTATCATTCAAATGAGTTGCCAGCGGATAGTTTTCAGCCCGGATCATGTAAGAGAATGGGTGAGTATTCCATAGCGAAATCGCGTTGAATCGGTTCTCCACCATCATATCTAGAAATGATTCCCAAAACTTTAAATCACGGCACGTTTCCCGGTGCAGATCGGTTGCAGGCCCCGGCCGATACGGGGACCAGGGAAGGTTAAATTTAATGGCGCGAAAAGCAAATGCCGGATTGATAGCCCTTTCTTCGACGGCGCTCAATTTGGGATTGTCGCGCATCTGCTCTGTTACATCCTGCATACCATACATGCAGCCAGTTTCATCAGTCGCGAAAATACAAATTTTATCCTTATCCGCGTGGTGAATTCGAAATCCCTCTTTTTGAATTTCTTTAATATTCCGTTCGATCAGTTTTGAAAAAAGCTTGTTATTCGTTTTTGTTTCTGAGCATAGAACATAAATCCCATCTTCCGCCGGATGCTGAATATCATGTATTTTCACATCTTTCATTACCTGTTCCAATTTCACGATTGAGATTCTGACCAACGTAGAATTCATGTCATAAGTGACATTCACCTGAGAAAATACAATATTTGTGACCAAAAAAGAAAGTGGAAAGATTGAACCGATGAGCTTTACTGTTTTATCTGATAATGTTTGCATCCGTAACTCTTTCGTTTAGGTTTTTTATTGAGATTCCTAAACTACACGTGTAGCAAATTACAGAATATTACCGAACATGCTAAAAATCAAGGAAAGAAGGATTCACAACCATTGTGTGAATCGTCGAAGTGGGATGTGAGGAGTTGGGCAGGAAAAGCAGAGATTTCGCCAAGTTTGGAGGCACGGAAGGTGAATCCGTTGATCCAGCAGGATCCAAAAGGTACGATATTAGTCTGTTACAAATGAAA
>DQCG01000322.1:4235-5023 GCA_003533825.1 Phycisphaerales bacterium | reverse complement strand
CCGCCGAGCCTGGACCAGACTTCCTCGCCCTTGTATTTCAGAAAGCTTTTCTCACCGGTCGGGCCGGTAATCGGAATACGCGAACCTTCGTTCTCGTCGCCCAGGCCGATTGCGATGATTCTGACGCCTTCTGCGGCGGCTTTTTCTGCCGCCTGAACCGGAAAGCTTTCGTAGCCTTCATGCTCTTCACCGTCCGTAATCATTATGATGTCTTTGAATTCCCGACTCTGCTTGTCAAAAACCTCCTCTGCCGCTTTGCGGATCGCATCGCCGATCATTGTGCCGCCCCTGCTGGTGCTTTCCGCGGATATGTCGGCCAGTGCCATTCTAACGAAGGCATAATCCTGTGTCAGGGGGCATTTTACCACACTGTTGCCTGCGAATGTAACGATTGCGACCCGGTCGCCGGCAAGCGTTTCAAGCAGGTCCGAGATTGCGATTTTCGAGCGTTCCAGCCGGCTGGGTTTGATGTCCTCCGCCAGCATCGAGCGGGATGTGTCCAGCAGGATGCAGATGTCCCGGCCCCGGCGCTTTATCTTCTGGGATTGCGGATTCCATTTGGGCTCGGTCAGAGCTACGACAATACTAACGAATGCCGCCAGCAGCAGCAGCGCTTTGAACATCTGCTTTTTCATACTGACGACGTTATTGATTTTCCTGAGCATCTCACTGCTGGCCAGTACTCTCAGCGCACGGGCCTTTTGCCAGAAACACCAGATGTACACAGGCAGCAAAACCGCCGGTACGGCGAATAAAAACCACAACGCTTTGTCATTCCCAAGATTCAT